>JAFXBB010000108.1 GCA_017521945.1 Alistipes sp.
CCTGCACAACTCCATCTATATCTGTACGCTTAAGGAAAAGATCCTGTGCGGCACTGATTGTGTCGCTCATAGGTCTTGAGAAAGAGCGTATCACAATATCGCAATTTGTCTTATATGGGAGTTCTAAATACCCCGAAGGCTCAATACATCCAATACCCGGAAGAATCTCCTCCACCTCATCGATATAGAATGGGAGCTTTTCCTGTTCCAAGGTCTCGTTCTTAAGCATATTACCCACACCTGATAGCAACCATGTTCGGTCAATGGCAGGGTCTTGCTTAATAATTCTATCTGCAAGGTCCTCGGAAATACCGTAGTTTCCCTTACGAATATGATAGAGATTCTCAGCGCGTGGGAGACCAATCTGCATTGCAAAGCCATTTATAGACTTGCCAAAACGCTCAATAACTCTAAGTAATCGAGACCAATTGTCGAATTTGTTTGTCATAAACTATCTATATATTTTTCTACATTAATCTCTAAGTAACGCTAAATTCAAGAAATTATCATATCTTTGCACCACGGCTCCGTAGTTCAATGGATAGAATTTAAGATTCCGGTTCTTACGATGAAGGTTCGAATCCTTTCGGAGTCACTCAAAAAGGGGTGTTCATGCACTCCTCTTTTTTTTAAGCCTACCCACCAAAACTATTTTGCCATGCAAATATAGCGATTATTTTTCGTTTACACTAAAATCTGCCAAAAATATTGAAAAATAATAGATTGCTGAATACAAAGTGTGGGTGACTAAAAAGTAAAATAGTCACCCACTTTTGCTCGGAGGTTGAATATAAAATGGACTATCTGCCTGATTCTGATATCTTCTGCTTAATCATCTTGTTTAGCTCGTCTTTCTCAAGCAACTCTTCAAGAGTGAAGTGCATGCGATAACGCCAGTAGTGACGAGAGTTCGCAGGAACATTGATGCGCTCATCATTAGGATTTTCTCTGCGAAGCTCGCCGTCCATTGCAATCCAATCCTGCCATGGCAAAACTGTGAGCATTGCTGGCGACTTCAAATGCATTGCGACCACCTGCTCGCAAATCCAAGGCTCGCAGAAATATGGAGCTTCACCCCAAGCACCGAGTACATGGTTATAGAATCGCTGTGTAACACCACGATCCTCCTCCCACCATGCGCGCAACGGGTTCATATCGTGTGTACCTGTTGTGCAGATTGAGAGGTATGGATAATCGTATGTCGAGCCAAACTCCACCTTAGGATCCTTAGGCATGCGCTGAATCTCCAAAGACAAGATCTGCTCACCAGACATCACAGATGGAACACAATCTGGAATCATGCCCAAATCCTCGCCACATACAAGCATCTTGGTTGCCTCGGTTAGTGGAGGAAGCTTTTTTAGTGCCTCCCACTTCCAGAAGTCATTGTGACGACGATAGAAGAAGTCGTTATAGAGTCTGTTGTACGCCTCTTTCTGATCATCCGATAGCCAACGATAGCAATCTGTGTTATACGCTGTGATGCGAGGATGGAATTTACCCTTTTGAATCTTATCCTCCACAAATAGCACATTATCAGTCTCGGCAACATTGCCTACATGCCAACCCTCGAAACGGAACCCATACGATGCAATCTCCTCATAGCTATAAGGAAGTGCAGGATTGAAGTTTCCAAGCAGTGCATTAACAGCATTAACCGCAATCTCCCAAATGCGGAAGAAGCCCAAGATATGATCAATTCGATAGGCATCGAAGTACTCTGCCATCTTTACAAAGCGAGCCTTCCACCATGCGTAGCCATCCTCGGCCATCTTTGCCCAATTATATGTTGGGAAGCCCCAATTCTGACCCATTACAGAGAAATCATCTGGTGGAGCGCCTGCTGACGAGTCCATATTGAACAGCTCAGGGTATACCCAAGCATCGACACTCGTGCGAGAGATACCGATTGGAATATCTCCCTTCAAGACTACACCCTTTGAGTGTGCATAGTCACGAGCCTCGCGCAACTGCTTAGATAGATGGAACTGAAGGAAATAGTGGTATGATACCTCTGCACTATGCTCCTTCTCATATTTCACTGCCTTAGCCTTGGTATACTTAGCCATAGTCCCCCACTGACTAAAGTCTGGCGTACCTTTCTGGTCGCGCAATGCACGGAAGATAGCATAAGGACGCAACCACTCCTCGTTAGCCTTCATAAATGCCTTAAACTCCTTAGATGCAAGTGTCTTTTTACCATCTTGTGCATATATAAGGTGTAGATACTCACTCTTAGCATTGTTTACTCGCTCGTAATCGACATTTGGGAGAGAGTTAAGTTCCTTGCCAAGTGCCTCAAATCGGGCAGCTGCCTCCTTGTCCTTTAGCTCACCAACTGCTGGGAGGTGTAGGAATTGTGGATGTAGAGCAAATGTTGAGTTGGCATTGTATGGATAGGAATCCTGCCAAGTGCCTGTCATTGTTGTGTCATTGATAGGCAATATCTGAATGATTGACTGACCTGTAAGCTCCGCCCAATCAACCATTAACTTAATATCGTTGAATTCACCAACACCGAAGCTCGACTTAGAGCGAAGTGAGAATACAGGAATTGCAACACCAGCACCACGCCATGGAGCCATATCGAACTGTGGACGCAAACCCTCTACAACCAATGCCTCGTTATCTCTTACTACCTCATTAAAGTAGTAGTTCTCGCCCGGCTGCCATGCCACAGCCTCGCCACTCGCTGTATCTACAATTACAAACTTATAAGCGAAAGCACTCTTTGGGGCCTTGATGCGTGCGCTCCAGATTGGGAAGCGTGCATCACTCATTACAACGCCCTTCTCTACATCCCAATTACCTAAAGCCTTACCTTCGCCAACCAACACAACCTGTTGGTTTGTACGAACAACTGCAATATCTGCATTGATTGTGATGTAGCCATCTGCAACATCCTGACTCTTCTTAGGCTTCTCACGATGGAACACACCATCAGTGAACATAGACGAGTGGAATGAACGATCTGCGGGCATATCATACCAACGATCCAAAACTCGCACATTCTGTGCCTTCTTATCAACTTTTAGGTAGTGCTTATCACCCCACTCCCTACGAACAACATTCTCTGCATAGTGTACCTCATAGCGATACACAAGGTCTGTTGTGGCAGGAAGTTTAAGTTCTGCGCACCATACGCCCTCTCCTGCATAGTGCATAGGATAGGACTTCTCCTTCTCGGTACCGATAACTACATACAAATCCTCGCCGTATGCAGTTTGATACTCCAATCTAAGGTTAAGTGTCATATTATATAAATTATGTAATTAATTGTTTGTTGTCAATAATAATTTACGCAACTCTTCGCAACTTTGTTCTGGGTTGTGCGCGTCAAAAATAAATCCGTGCCACCCCTCATTGCGAGCTGCTATTATATTACACTCTCTATCATCAATAAAGAGCGTTTCATACGGATTGAGATTATATCTCTTTATGAGAGTGCGATAGATAGCAACATCCGGTTTAACGACATGCTCCTCACACGACACGACCTCTCCATCGAAATATTTATAGACCTCTTTCCCTCGAAGAAACTCAATAAATTCCAACGACATATTAGAGAGTACATAAAGCTTATATTTAGCTCTGCTTAAATCCGCAATTAATGCTTTTGTTGCAGGTATCTCTTCCTGAGTTACAATTGAGCGACGAAGATTTTTCTCGGCAAGTTCTCTGTCGCACTTGTTATAATCAGCAAGGTCATCCAACACTTTATCATAGGTGGAAACACCCCTATCATACTCCTCCCAAAAGTGTGGCATTTGGGGCAATGTTATATAGGAGAAGAACTTTATAAACTCCTTCTCGAATTTTCTTGGATCGCGCGAAAAGACCACACCTCCCAAGTCGAATACCACATTTATAATCTTATCCATAATTGTACAAATATACGAATTATTCTTAATATAGAGCAACACTACATGGCTTTTTCGTTGTTTTTTATTGATGAGTGGTAAGATATCAAAGATGAATTATCAAACATAAATAATTACCGTCATGAGTACAGTTTTACACCCGTAAAATTAGTCAAAAATTTGTTTTGTTTTTTAATTAATTATTATTATCTTTGTGCGTTTTATATAGAATATATAAATTATACGATATAATATGAGTACCGAACAGGAAAAAGTGATGAAACACGAGGAGGAGTATTCGGCATCGAATATCCAAGTCCTCGAGGGTTTGGAGGCTGTGCGTAAGCGCCCAGCGATGTATATTGGTGATATCGGAGAGAAGGGTCTTCACCACCTTGTGTATGAGGTTGTAGATAACTCAATCGATGAGGCGTTGGCTGGTTATTGTACAGATATCTATGTTACAATCAACGAGGATAACTCAATCTCGGTTAGAGATAATGGTCGTGGTATCCCAACAGACTGGCACGAGAAGGAGGGTAAATCAGCGTTGGAGGTAGTACTCACAGTGCTTCA
>JAFXBB010000109.1 GCA_017521945.1 Alistipes sp.
GTACCGAACGAAACGGTGAAGTTGTCATAACCCGTATTGTAGTAGTCGCCCCAATAGCGGATATCAAGGAACTCAGACTCAATAACCTGGTCAGCAACACTCCATACATTCACCTCGCATGAAGCCTTCAGCGTGCCAAGCTCGGCAGTGATTGTTGCCGAGCCACGAGCCAATGCTGTAACCACGCCCTCTGCCGAAACCGTAGCGACATCGGCGTTCGAGGTGCTCCAAGTGATGCTCTTGTTGTCGGCATCCTCAGGGAGGATAGTGTACTCAATCTCAAGTGTCTCACCTACCTCGATATCGGCAGTCGAGAGTGCGAGTGTCAGCTCAGTAGCCTCCACTGGCTCGTCAGTTGGCTCATTGGTAGGCTCATCTGGCGAACAAGCGCCAAGCAACAGCCCAAATAGCATTATTGCGATATAAAAGAGTTCTTTTTTCATAATAGTTTCTCTCTGTTACTTTCTAATACTTATCTACTTACTCCTTTACGGGGCGAACTACACGACCCTCATAGCGGTAGTTTTGAAATTGACCCTGACCGTTGCTACCGAAGTCGATACAGCTTGCCTGGTAGTTCCAAGAGTCGTAGGGCGAACCAGTCCAATATGTACCATAAGAGCCTGTCAAGCTAACAGATGTCTCATCGAAATAACCTGCAGCAGGCAAGAAAATGGTGTTGCCATTTGCAGCCTTCACGCTCATACCATTAACGCCATTCTGCTCGCCCCAGGTCCAGGTGCAGTTTGCGACTAACTCGTTAATCTCCTCAACGGTAGGCAAGCGCCAACCATCACCCCAGGTAGCTGTTGCAACATCGTAGGTTGCATTGCCTGAGATTACGCCAGTATCCTTGCCGTAAGCTGTGCTGTTGTACTCGTTGTACTCGGTTTTTGTTGTAAGCTCACCCCAAGCGTAGTAGTCGCCATAGGCCTCAGGGCTATCTGCACCAACATTGCGGTCTGCCCACTTAACGCTCAAACCCAAGTCGATAGCGTTGCCACTATTGCCAGTTACAGGCTGCTCAGGAGTCTCCTTCTTAGTGAGAGGCAAAACCAATACGGTGCCATCAGCAAGAGTGAGATATACATACTCATCATCGTAGCTTACCTCCTTGAAGAGGTTGTCGCCAGAGCCCTCGGTAGTTGCTGCGCCAGCCTCAACCCAAGTTGCGCCGTTGTCGTATGATACATACCAGTAGCCATCCTCAACCTTAAGACGAGGAGTCAAGCCATCGTTACCCTCAGCCTTAACCTTGTTGCCGGCGTTGTCCAAAAGCCACTCGCCATCGAGAGTCCAGTAGTAGAGACCATCCTCATCCTTAGCTACGCCAAGTGAGGGGGTAGAGCCACCAGCCTCGTTGTTGTAGATAGTAACGCTCTCGCCACTGGTAAATGTGATGGTGTAACCTACAACCTTGCCATCCTCGGTGATGGGGGCGATGTTGCTCACATGCTCATTCTTGTTGAGCGACTCCAAAATAGTCTCCAACGACTCAATATTGGTGTTCATCTCAGTACACAAACCCTCGAGAGTCTTGACACGATTCTCAAGGTCATTGAACTTTTCCCAAAGCTTCGAGTCGTCATACGAACAAGAAGTGAGACCAAGCGCCAACATGGCAACCAATCCAAATAGATACTTCTTCATAATAGTTTTTTTGTTAATATTAATAATTAAAAGTTTGTTGTTTACAACATAACCTGTCGGTCTATTTTTATAAATATATGGATAGCCAAGATATCACCAAAAGATACTCTCATAGCAACTAAACACATACCCTCAAACGAACTTTGAACTAAACCGAAAGCGAAGATAATAATTTGGAGATAAATTCAAGCATCTTTTTGCTACATTTTGCGACCAAAAATCACTTTTTAGTCGGCCTCTAAGTATAATATTACAATTCGAATGTTTCAACAAAAGTTAAAAGTTTACATGCTTTTGTTGTATGAAACGATAATTGGTCGAATAGCTGATGGGTATTAAGTTGCTCAATAGCAGCATTCGCATCCAATATGCCGTTTTCATAAAGAGTGATTGTTGCATAGAGCCTGTCATTTGCTACGGGCCCCATAATCAAATCAAAATTGTGATGAACCTCACCTCGGCGATTACCGACAACAAAATCTAACCATTCAGCCGTTGCGCCGTCAAAATGCCTTGTATGATATGCTGGGTTATTCAGTACAGTGTCATCCAATTCAAAAACGGATACAATCGCATGGGCGCCATCACCCATTCTCTCTCTTTTGATTTTAGCCCATTTCTCAGCTTGTTCACGGCTCGTAGTAGTATAAAAACCCTTGCCAAAATCGGTTTTGCCTCGACCTCGGCTAATAATAGGCTTGCGTACTGCCATTGTTGATCCGTGATATAACAGCATATTCTATCGGCGTTTTCTGATGAATAAATCAATTTCGTGAAGGATATACTCTGTACTTTGAGAGTGTAGCACCTCAAAGTTGCGTGTAAGGAACCTATCTAACTTTAAGTTTTGGAACATCGCCAACACTCCCGCAGACGGAAGATTATCTCTCAATCGATATTGCTCTATGCAAAAAACAAGGAACTGTGCTTCGGCTCTGCTCACAGGACGCTTACGAATATCAAATTTTTCCTCTTCGAGATAGTCGTAAAGCTGAGAGCCGCTATAATACCAAAGTTTTAGATTAGGGTTTATAAGATCGTGATACAAATCAGAGTTGTAGAGATAAAACAACGCATCTTCAAACGAGAGTCGTTTTTTCTCCGATATAATCTCCGCCAATTCTAACACCTTGAACGGAAGTATAGCCTCCTCTGTTGTCTGTTTCATATCTTACTCATCGCAAACCACATACCTTGCTTATGCAAAGGTAATAAAATTTTATTGAACTACAAACAATAACTGTTTATGACGAGTATAGAAAAAATGTGATAATATTGATTTATTAGGTGGAAAAAGTGCAGGTGATGCTTGGTAGTTCCTCTGCGCTTTGGGAAATTCCGCCGGACTCATGTGAGTCCCGTTTTAGCTGGGTATCACCCTTAATCACTCTGAATCTCCTTTAACAACTTGAATAACCTTTATCCCCTCCTTAACTATCCTTACATTACTCTTCCTCTTTATCCTTGTTATTCTTCTCTTCGCGAAGCTTTTTGCCGAGGCGAGCGGGCGATATGCCGTAGCGGTTACGGAATAGGTGGATAAAGTGCGAAGTATTATTGAACCCACAGAGCGTTGTTAGCTCGGAAATAGAAATCTCCCTCTGCTCGATAATGTGGAGTGCAATCTCTAACTTTTGTTGTAGCAGCCATTGATGTGGCGAGATACTGTAGCGCGCGCGAAACTTGCGCTTGAAGGTCGATACCGATTGGAAGCATAATGAAGCAAGCTCCTCTATGCTCGCGCTACACTCTATTCCGTACTTTAATGCTTGCGCTAATCGCTCATCCTCGCGTTGTTTTATCTCATCTTCTGCATCGATATTCTCAATATCTATTGAGATCCTAACTCGTGTGGTACCCATAACTCTTTCTTTTGTTTTACAATACAAAAGTAATTATTATATCACAAATATGCAATACATTTATAAAATAAATATTAGAAATTGACCAAAATATTATATTTTGCTCCAGTATTGTCCTAAATAAAAATATATCACAAATCATCTTGCAACGACTCAATTAGTTGCAAGAACTGCTGAAATTCAATCCCTGAGGCTGAAATTTCAGTATCATGTTGCGGTGTGAAGGGTTTGTTTAGCCATTTAAGAAGTTCTATCTTTGTAAATGTGTTCAACCGCAGTGAGACAAACAAGTTCGATAATGCCCATTTGTATTTGGCTCGTATTTGAGCTAACAAAGCAACAGCATAGTAATCAGGGCTGTTGTATTTGTTTTGTCGCAGAATAGTTTGCGACCATATTTACCGTCCCTCCAAACCTCTTTGATAAGGGAGGTTTTGCGTGGAGCAGTGGGAGGAGCCATTATCCGACGAGGTTCATTATCGCTCGCCTCGGCAAAAAGCTTCGCGAAGAGAAGAACAACAAGGATAAAGAGGATGTGCTCAATAAAAGATGAGCAATGTAGAAACCTGTATATTTGATGAATTGGCACAACTGCTAAATGATGAATTAGATGCAAACTATTTAGGCGGTAGAGATGTTGAAAAAGTCGTTAAAGAGGCATATACTTGTGTAGCATAGAGCGCTCTTCAATATTTACCTCACTATCTTTTTTAGTATCATCTACACTATGAGATACACCTATCGTACTGATTACACACAATGCATACTGGCTACTGCAACTCTCCGCCTTATCAAATTGATGGCTCGTCATATAGATTTGGTGAGTGAAGAGTAATGATTCGTGCCGTACAAACCAAAAGAAAAACAGCGTTAGAGTGATTTCTAACGCTGTTTTGGTGAGGTCTGAAGCGGATTCGAACCGCTGTAGACGGTTTTGCAGACCGTTGGTTAAGCCACTCGCCCATCAGACCAATATGAAAAACTCTTTACACTATTAGGATTTCCCCCTAACAGAGTGCAAAGGTAAAAATATTTTTTCAATCTCCAAAATTATTTACAATAAAAATTCCAAGGATAGTTTCAAAGACTAAGCAATGAGAGTGAATAAAAAGTGTAGTTTGGCGTTCTTTGTTGTTATAAGGCATCATCTACTTCCGCTAACGAATTATCTCAGCAATGGGCAGTACGCCATAGTACAGCCCATCGCTTCGAAATTCGCCGAGCGTTGTATCTAATACCTTCTAACAACAAAATGCTTGCCCCGGGAATGCTCATTTACGCTCAGTAAACTCCGCTTTTTCGGGCTTCGCAGCGCCGCGATTAAGCGAGGGCAGAGGCTGCTTGCAGACTATGCCGAGCGTGAGCGGTGAAAAGGAACTTAAGCCTAAAACTACATCTTTTTATTCA
>JAFXBB010000110.1 GCA_017521945.1 Alistipes sp.
TAAATAAAATATCGCGGGATAGTACCAAAGCGTACAGCCCGCGATATCTTGTATAGGGGGGATGACTAAAAAGTAACTTAGCCAGCCCCAAGACTAAGAGAGTGAATAAAAAGATGTAGTTTTAGGCTTGCGAAGCCCGAAAAAGCGGAGTTTACTTAAGCGTAAATGAGCATTTTGAGGGCAAGCGTAACGACAAAATACACTTTTTATTCACTCTCACTACGGTTGACCATAGCGCGGGTAGTAAGCTTATTACAAAGTTATATGTTGTGGCTATTTTGAAGCTGCTCGCAGTTTGGGAAAGCGGAGTTTACTAAATGTAAATGAGCATTTAACAAACAAGGCAGATGCCAAAAGAGCCGAACAGATAACTTTGTACACAAGAAAATTAAAAGTAGTAACCGACAATATCATCAGCATAACTACTCCAATAACTTGCACTCTTATACGCCTCTACCGACTCCATAGGTACATAAATCTTACGACCTGAGGCGTTGCCTCCGAACATATAAGAGCTTCCCACTGGCGGTGTTGTTGGCTTGCAATATACACTTGTAAGTCTCTCGCACCAATTGAATGCAGCCTCTCCAATCGTAGTTACGCTATCAGGAATAGTTACACTTGTAAGGCTGTTGCAATATTGGAATGCATTATATCCAATCGTAGTTACGCTATTACCGATAGTTACACTTGTAAGTTTGTTGCAATCATAGAATGCATAATTTCCAATTGTAGTTACGCTATTACCAATAGTTACACTTGTAAGGCTGCGGCAATAACAGAATGCATAATTTCCAATCGTAGTTACGCTATCAGGAATAGTTACACTTGTAAGGCTGCTGCAATTTCGGAATGCATCATCTCCAATCATAGTAACATCGCCATCAAATTGTATTATCCAACACTCTTTTACAGCATCGTAGGTATTAGATACGATATTTGCAACAAAGACATTGGTTTCGCAAGGTGTTGTAGCTTCAGTTGTGCTACCGTTGGTGTACCAAATCTCGTTGTTTGGCGTCACAACCACGCCATTTTCAAAGTCGTATGCCACCAATCTATCAGAATACTCACTCCAATTCTCAGCATTTTTATATGCCTCTACCGACTCTGCAGGTATATATATTGAAAGTTCATTTGAAATAACATTGAACGCATCACTCGATAGCGTTGGAGGCGTGGGTGCTGCAATATAGAGCGAAGTAAGATTTTTACAATCCTCAAATGAGCGTTCACCAATCTCCGTGAGGGTTGCGGGTAGATAGAGCGACTGCAACGCCTCACACTGTCGGAATGTTCCGTTAATCGAGGTTAATGTTGAATTGAGGAAATCCAACGCCTCAATTGCAGTATATCCAAACACACCATCACCTATTGATGAAATTTGCATCTTGAAACCTGAGAGGTATAGTTCAAACACCGATAAATCATTACACTGCCAGAAAGCAAAATCACCAATCTCCAATGAGACATCGTCATACAATACCAAACAAACAAGCTTAATATCACTGCCTGAGAAAGCATAATCACCAATCTTATTATAGTATTCAGATGATATTACAGGGTAATAATGTTCTGTACTTGGGTATCTAAAAATAGTCATCTCATCAGACATAAGTTCTCCAGAATAACCCTCGGGATAATATGGGCTCTCAGATGTAAATGCTTTGATACCCGTTGTCAACGCGAAAGCACTCGGATCAATTTCTACAACAGATGCAGGGATATGCACGACACCTGGGATATGACTTGCCACAAAAGCATATAGTCCAATCTTCTCAATTTGTGAATTCTGGTCAAAATTGAGGCTCTGCAACTCTTCGCAATATCCAAATACACATTCCTCAATATGCTTCATATTGGGGCCAATAGTTATCGATGTAAGTTTTGCATCAGAAAACGGATAATTCAAAAAATCGCCCTTAAGATCTCTATCTACATATAAATTTGCGGATACATTGTTAAATGCATGAAAAGCCGATAATTGACCATCGCCTTTTTCGATATTGATTTGTGTGAGATTCAAACAATCAGCAAATGACCAATATCCAACTTTTTCGATGTTGCCTGGAATAGTAACTTCAGTCAATGATGAACATCCTTGAAAGGCACAATGTCCAATGTTTTTTAGACTATTATTAAATGTTACACTTGTTAGATTTTCATTCTCATAAAAGGCATTATCACCTATGATTGCAATGTCATCATCAAATGAGATTATACCCTCGCCAGTAGTTTTATCCCAATCGTGTGAAACAATATTTGCTCCAAATGTTTCAAAAGTCCAAGACCTCTCAATTTTCTCTGTGGATGTGTACCATATCTCGTTGTCGGCAATTGTACGAACTTCTGCGTCTAACTCTACAGATGTCATAGGTTGAATATGGTTGCGCTCGATAGAAATAGCGTTAGATGTGCTAATATTCATTAGCTGATATCCCCAACAGTTAATCTCTACAGTAAAACCATTAGCAAAGGTCTGAGGAGGTAGAGCGATATAGAATGCAGTAGGCTCAGCACCAAGTGTTACACCCTCGCCACAATCGAGAGTAATTTCCGTAAGGATAGTGTCATCGAAAATAAGGTTGCCACCTGCATTGTTGTCATCTGAGCTACCCATCTCAGACGCAAGGGTTGCCTCGGCAGTGGCTGTGTTTACATAGATAAGACCTGCCACCTGCTCACCATCGTTACCGCGGAACTTGATGCTCTTAACAACCTCGCCATCGCCTGTAAGTTGCAACTTCAACCAACCGCAAACGCTCTTTAGGGAGAACTGAGTAAACTCGCTCTGCGACACCATAAGGTTATTGCCAACGCCGTAACTACCCTCTGCGTAGTGCTGTGTAGCGGGGAGGGTAGCCTCGATATTGCCAGATGCAGTTGATAGGACATAGTCTGTGCTATATGGGTATGCCAAAACAACATAGTTCATCTTGGAACTTGCTGTGCCAGCATCTACGCGATAAAGCTCGGCTACGCGCTCGCCAGTCTCACCACGGTACTCCCACTTTTGATTAGCATCGCTCTTGTAGAATACCGACACAAGGTCATCCTTTGTCCATACGGTCTTTTGTGCTTCGTTAAGCTGAATACGGGTTTCATCATCCTCGAACCCTACTCGAATAGTCTCAGGAGCATCAGTGCGAATAGCTGACTGCTCCTCGATGGGGTTTTGTGTACACGCCATAAAGCCAAATAGCGCGCACGCGAAGAGTAATAGTTTTCTCATAGTGTATAAAGTTTTGTTATTGTTACCAATCCATTTCTGGGTTCTCTTCAGGGTCTTCTAAGTTGGATAGCGCAAAGCCCTGCTCTACCTCAATCGCCACAACCTCAAACTCGGGTGCGAGGTACTCATCTTGTTTGGTGTGTTTCATAGATATTTATGTTTGAATATAAGGTGCTTACAAAATTAAGAAATATTACCCAAACGAACAACACTACGCAGGATATTTTCTAAAGATAATACAAAAAACCGCCTCTTGCAACAATGCAAAAGGCGATTTAATTTGAAGTTGTCAAAATCGACTCGCTATGCCTGCAACCACTTGTGCTTTGCTACGCTGTAAATAGGTACAAATGGAAGAATTAGCGGTGTCTTCTTAATGTACTTCTGGAACTCTGGGTCGTTGCCGTAGGTCTCAGTCTGGCGCAACTCCAAACGACGAGCACCACTGAACATCACATAGACGATGCCGATATAGCCAATAATGGCGATAACCCACTGCCAGAATGTGCAACACGCACCAAAGCAGATAAGGAAGCTACCTGTCCACATAAGCACCTCTCCAAAATAGTTAGGGCAACGCACGATGCGGTATAGACCTGTATCAACAAATCGATGGGCATTAACCTTCTTAGCCGCGCTCTTCTGTGCATCGGCCACCATCTCGATGATAACACCCATAGTTGCGACAATAGCACCTACCCACGCCCATACCTCGTTGACAGGAGCGCCATTAGCAAGGTTGTAGAGGTAGAATGTCGCAGGGCTCATCTGACCTACATATAGCAAAGCACACATAGTCCAGATAGCAAACATCACAAACAGAGGTTTCTTTGTTGTGTTCTCTGGTTGATATAGAATTTTCTTATAGGATGCCGATCTACGCTCTCTTAGGAAGAGGTATAGAGCCAAGCGTATACCATAAATAAATAGTACACCACATAGCAGGAGCACAGGGAGAGTGATGTTGTCTCGGAAGATGACAAGCGTAGCCACAGATAGACCAGAGATAGTCAAACCATAGCCGATGCTAAAGAAATAGATGAAGTACACCCAACCAAGAGCTGATATCGCAAACGATATAGCCAATAATAACAATAAGTAGGTCATATAGGTTAATTTTTAGTAATCGCTCATGCAAATTTACAAACATTTATTGCAAAATACAATACTCGAGCCATATCAACTATTAATTGAACTCAACCAACGACTCTCCTGTCATCTCCTGAGGTTTCTCCAATCCCATAAGGTCAAGTACGGTTGGTGCAACATCTGCAAGGATACCGCTCTTAACGCTCTTAACTCTATCTGATACTACAACGATAGGTACAGGATTGAGTGAATGAGCAGTGTTAGGTGTACCATCAGGGTTAATAGCGTTGTCAGCGTTACCATGGTCGGCAATCTGAACAACCTCGTAACCATTAGCCTTCGCAGCCTCCACAACATCCTTAACACACTCATCTACAGCCTTAACAGCCTTCTCGATAGCCTCATATACACCTGTATGACCCACCATATCGCCATTTGCAAAGTTTAGACAGATGAAGTCGTACTTCTGCTCACCAAGAGCTGCTACTAACTTATCCTTTACCTCGTATGCAGACATCTCTGGCTTAAGGTCGTAAGTCGCAACCTTTGGCGATGCAACAAGAATACGATCCTCATTCTCAAACTCAGCCTCGCGACCTCCATTTAGGAAGAAGGTAACATGTGCATACTTCTCAGTCTCGGCAATGCGCAACTGCTTCAAACCCTTGCTTGCAACATACTCGCCAATGGTATTTGCCACATTATCCTTATCGAACAAGATATGCAAGCCCTGGAACTTTGCATCGTATGGTGTCATGCAGCAGTAGTATAGAGGCATGGTGTGCATACCCTCAGCCTCCATATCCTCCTGTGTGAGAACAATAGTTAGCTCCTTGGCGCGGTCATTACGATAGTTAAAGAATATTACTACATCATTTGGTTTGATAGTACCAATAGCATTACCCTCAGCGTCAACATTTACGATAGGCTTGATAAACTCATCAGTAACACCCTCATCGTATGACTTCTGGACAGCATCGACCATGTTAGTTGCCTTCTCGCCAATGCCATTTACAAGCTGGTCATAGGCAATCTTAACACGCTCCCAACGCTTATCACGATCCATAGCATAGTAGCGACCGATGATAGAGGCGATAGCCGTATTTGTGCCTGCGATATGCTTGTCGAGAGCCTCGATAAAGCCCTTGCCACTACGTGGATCGGTGTCACGACCATCCATAAAGCAATGCACGTAGCTATTTGCAATGCCGAAGTGCGTAGAGATATCGCACAACTTGAAGAGGTGGTCGAGAGATGAGTGAACGCCACCATCTGACACAAGACCCATAAAGTGTACCGCTGCACCCTCGCGCTTGGCATACTCAAAAGCACCAACAATCTCCTTGTTTTCAAGGATAGAGTTGTCGCGGCAAGCACGGTTAATCTTAACGAGATCCTGATAAACGACACGACCCGCGCCAATATTGAGGTGACCCACCTCCGAGTTACCCATCTGACCCTCGGGCAAACCGACATTCTCACCATCGGTCTTAAGCTCGGCGTGAGGGTACTGCGCTGTCATTGCGTTTATATATTTAGGCTCTGTAGAGTAAATGACATCCGACTTGGTGTGGTCGCCATTCCCCCAGCCATCTAAAATCATTAATAATACTTTGTTACTCATAGCATTATACTATTTTAGTTAAACTACTGAATTACCTTCGCCATAATAAGCTCTACGGCCTTATCTACGGCAGCCTGCAGGCCATCAGGATTCTTACCACCTGCGGTAGCATAGTGCTTCTGACCGCCACCGCCACCATTGATAAGTTTAGCAGCCTCGCGCACAACAGCACCAGCATCAACACCACACTCAACGATGTTATCGGTAAGCATAATGTTAAGCGTAGGCTTACCATCGTGGAGGTTGCCAATAACCATCACAAGACGCTCAACCTTCTGGCGCAAAGCAAATGCCAAATCCTTCATCACCTCGGGTGTGTGGTGTGAAGTGTGAGTGATAAGGGTAACGCCCGAGCGCAAAGGTGTATTCTCGGCAAGGGTCTTTGCAAGAGACTCCACCTTCTCCTTACGCATCTCGGCAATCTCGCGGCTCAAAGAGTCGTTATTCTCGACAATCTTCTCGATAGCCTGAACGACCTTGGGGTTGTGAACAAGCTGCTCGAGTGACGATATCATATCCTGTGCAGTATATACCATATTCTCGGCAGCCTCACCTGTGACAGCCTCGATACGACGCACACCTGCAGAGATAGCACTCTCCGAGATAATCTTGAACAGACCGATACTACCTGTTGCTGAAGCGTGTGTACCGCCACACAACTCGGTAGAGGGACCGAAGTTCACGATACGCACCTTGTCGCCATACTTCTCGCCAAAGAGCATAATTGCACCTGCAGCCTCTGCCTCTGCCATAGTAGCCTCGCGGTTCTCCTTGAGAGGATGGTTCTCGCGGATGAGCTTATTCACAAGACGCTCAACCTCGCGCAACTCCTCTGCAGTGACCTTCTGGAAGTGAGAGAAGTCGAAGCGCAAGCCAACAGGGCCTACCATAGAGCCCTTCTGCTCGACGTGGGTGCCAAGTACTGTGCGCAAAGCATAGTCAACGAGGTGGGTTGCGGTGTGGTTGTTAGCAGCCTTTGTACGTGCATCAGCATTTACAACTGCACGGAACTCCGCAGCGGGATTCTCGGGGAGCTGCTTTGCGATGTGGATGATAAGACCGTTCTCCTTCTCGGTGGCGATGATATCAATCTTCTCGTTGATGCTCTCGATATAGCCAGTGTCGCCAATCTGACCACCAGAGTTGCCGTAGAACGGAGTGTGATCAAAGACGAGCTGGTATGTGACAATATTTTTGCTCTTTACACGACGGTAGCGCGCGATGCGTACATCTGCCGTAAGAGTGTCGTAGCCAATAAAGGTGCTCTCGGTAATAGGCATCACCTCCTGCCAGTCGTCGATATCTTGTGACGCAGCATTACGTGAACGCTCCTTCTGCACCTGCAACTCCTTCTCGAACTCCTCAATATCAACCTCTACGCCCTGCTCCTTTGCGATAAGCTCGGTGAGGTCGATGGGGAAGCCATAGGTATCATATAGAACAAAGGCATCTTTACCAGAAATCTTGCCATTTGCAGATTTCTTGATAACGCCGTCGAGCAGATTGATGCCTGTTGCAAGAGTGCGGAGGAATGAAGCCTCCTCCTCCTCGATAACACGCTCGATAAGGTGCTGCTGTGCAACGAGCTCGGGGAACTGATGTCCCATCTGCTTTACAAGACCGTCAACGAGCTTACAGATGAACGGCTCGGTGAAGCCGAGGTATGTATAGCCATAGCGTACTGCACGGCGCAAGATACGACGAATGACATAACCAGCCTTGGCATTTGCGGGGAGCTGACCGTCAGCAATAGAGAATGAGATGGCGCGGAGGTGGTCGGCAATAACGCGCATAGCGACATCGCACTTCTCATCCTTGCCATACTCCTTGCCTGACAACGCTGCAATGCGTGAGATAGTCGGCTGGAATACGTCGGTGTCGTAGTTGGACTTCTTGCCCTGAAGAATCATACAGAGACGCTCAAAGCCCATACCTGTATCAACGTTCTTCGCGGGCAGAGGCTCAAGTGAGCCATTTGCCTTACGGTTGAACTGCATAAATACAAGGTTCCAAATCTCTATAACCTGCGGATGACCCATATTGACCATATCGCGACCTGGAGTCTTTGCCACCTCGTCTGCATCGCGCAAATCGAAGTGAATCTCGCTACAAGGGCCACAAGGACCAGTCTCGCCCATCTCCCAGAAGTTATCCTTCTTGTTGCCGCGAATGATATGATCCTCGGGCAAGAACTGCTTCCAGTAGTCGTAGGCCTCCTGATCGAATGCTACGCCATCTTCATCGCTACCCTCAAACACCGTAGCATACATACGGCTCTTATCGAGCTTGTATACCTCTGTGAGAAGCTCCCACGCCCACTCGATAGCCTCCTTCTTAAAGTAATCGCCATACGACCAGTTGCCGAGCATCTCGAACATAGTGTGGTGATAGGTGTCGTGACCAACCTCCTCCAAGTCGTTGTGCTTACCAGATACGCGAAGACACTTCTGTGTATCGGCAACACGTGGATACTTACGCGGAGCATTACCAAGGAAGATATCCTTAAACTGATTCATACCTGCGTTGGTAAACATCAATGTAGGGTCATTCTTTACGACCATAGGAGCCGAGGGAACAATCTCGTGCTGTTTGTCTCTGAAGAAGTCCAGAAACGCTTGTCTAACTTTGTTTGAATCCATATCTTTTTAATTAATTTTACCATATTTTATTACGCGGTTGCAAAATTACACAATTTACTGTAATTTTGTAGCGTTGATACGATAATTTTAATAATTTTTATTTTTGTGCTATGAGTGAGGGTACTCCAAAGGAGAGTTTTGTGCAAGCGACTTCAGTAAAAAAGCGGTCGAAGGCACTTCGTATCACCACAAAACTCTTTATCGCATTTTTGATTGCTGTCGCCAGCAATATGCTTATATCAACATTTGTAGACACTCCCAAGATGTCAAAGATACGACGCGACAACCATAAGTTGGAGGAGCAGTATCGTATTTTACAAGAGAAAATTGCCCTTGCAGAGCACTCTCTTGCCGACGTTAAACATCGAGATCACTATGTGTACCGCCCATTATTAGGTGTCGACACGCTCAATATGCCACGCATATATGCTGAATATCGTGATGAGAAATATGCCTCATTTGCAGATGATGTGTATAGTGATATAATCAAGCGTACTTGGCTGATGATGGATCAGTTAACACGCAATGTGTACTATGCTTCACTCTCTTTAGATGCGACACAGGATTTAGCGGAAAATAAGGAGAAATTCTCAACGGTCATTCCCGCGATATGGCCTATTGATCGCACA
>JAFXBB010000111.1 GCA_017521945.1 Alistipes sp.
CATCGGTGGCAACAATGGCTCGGCAAACTTTGCAGTACACAATGGCTATAGCGACTTCTTCAACTCGCAGATTTACGATGCTTCGTTGCAGACCTTGGAGTTTGCTGATGGCGTAGAGCGTGTTATTGACCATATGTATTTAATGAACACCTGCTATGTGCTCAACTCGCTAACCTATGGCGATGGTTTTAATAGCCCTGCAACCGAGACTACCTACATCAAGATTGTGGCATACGGCTACAACGCCAACGATGAGGAGACTGGCTCGGTGGAGTTTGCACTCTGCGAGAATGGTGTGCCTGTGACGGAGTGGACGAAGTGGGATTTGTCATCGTTGGGTAAGGTGGCGAAGGTTGCCTTTAATTTCTCGGCATCTGAGGATCAGATTGGCAGCTACGGCATGAACTGCCCTGCATATTTTGCCTACGATGATGTAGCAGTGCGCTGGGAGTAGAGATTTTTGGAGGCGACAAAGCGCCTCAAACAGAGATATATGAAAAGATTTAGGTTTTTGTTTTTAAGTGTGGTGCTGGTTATTGCCTCGTCGTGTAATCGCGACGAGGTGATTACCACCCAATTGCCCGAGATTGTGCTCGAGGGCGATGGCGTATATAGTGTGATGGTTGGCGAGGAGGTGCGCTTAGCACCCGACTACCGCAATGCCGAGGGGGCAAAGTTCGAGTGGGTTGTAGACAAGGAGGTTGTCTGTACCGAGCGTGCCTATGTCTTTATCGGCGAGGAGGTTGGCGAGTACTATGTTACCCTGACTGTGACTACCGATGCGGGTAGCGACAGTGAGGAGATGCGTATCGATGTTACGGCGCATGATACCCCCGCGATAGATATCCTTATGGAGGATATCACCGTGGCTGTGGGCTTCAAGCAGACTATTATGGCCACCGTGCGCCAGACCGACCACGAGTGCGAGATAACGTGGAGTGTGAACGATGAGGAGGTAGCCACCGATGTCGAGAGTTATGAGTTCGAGGCGACCGAGGTGGGCACATACCGCATCGTGGCAACAGCCACCAACCCCTACGGCGAGGCAAGCGACAGCGTAACTATCGAGGTTGTCAATGCCGAGGACCTCGACCTAATATATGAGTTTGAGGCGACCGAATACCACATTACCGAGGGTCGCACACTCATTATTCGCCCTTCCGCGATTAACAAGAGCGAGGGCGTAACATTCCTTTGGATATTAGATGGCGAGGAGCAGGGCGCCGATACAAATATGCCCCACTTCCTCTTTAACTCTTCGGAGGTGGGCAAACACACCCTTGAGGTTAAGGCCACAACCTATATAAATGAGCCAATAGAGGTTAGCCACACCTTCACCATCGAGGTTATCGAGGAGGGCAAGTATCGCCGCGAGCGCACCGCAACATCGGCAAGCGTATTTAACCACGTTGTGGAGTATATGCCCGCTCCTGGTCAGTTTATCGGCGACCTCAAAACAGGAGGCTTTACGGGCGAGGAGCTTACCGCAGAGGATGCACGCCTCTATGCTGAGGAGCGCCTACGCCAGAATAAGTGGGTGTCACTCGGAGCCTTTGGTGGCTACATCGTTGTGGCGTTCGACCACAGCATCGAGAATATATCGGGTGCCGATATCGCCATCACGGGCAACTCGTTCGATGGCTCATCTGAGCCTGGCGTGGTGTGGGTTATGCAGGATGAGAATGGCAACGGCTTAGCCGACGACACATGGTATGAGCTATGTGGCTCGGAGACTGGCTTGGATACGACTTATCAAGATTATGAGGTAACCTACTACCGTCCAACATCGTCGGGTATGCCTGTGGGTTGGACCGATAATAGGGGTGCGAGTGGCACGATTGACTACCTCGCCTCGTTCCACAATCAGCCATCCTACTACCCAACATGGATTACGGCAGATAGCTATACGCTTCGTGGCACTCGCCTCGAGGCTCGTAACTACGACAAGTCGGGCAACGGCTCGATGTGGGTGCAACCCGCCTACGACTGGGGCTACGCCGATAACGCCTCGGAGCGTGACTGCGCAGATGCCGTAAATAGCCTCGATATTGACAACGCCATAGACATCCTTGGCATGCCCGTAAAGTTGGAGTATGTTGACTTTGTTAAGGTGCAGTCGGCCGTGCAGTCGAAGAGTGGCTGGTTGGGCGAGCTATCGACCGAGGTATGCAACTTTGTTGAGATAATGTAACCGCGCGGATATGAGGAGGTTGTTGCTAATATTAACACTGTTTGCTGTCGGCTGTATGGAGTGGGACTACGGCTTGGAGGAGGATTTCGACATCGAGGCCTCGGCGCGTGGACTCTTTATCTGCAACGAGGGTAACTTCCAGTATGGCAACGCCACACTCTCGTACTACGACCCCGATACCAAAAGGCTTGAGAACGAGGTATTCTACCGCGCCAACGCTATGAAACTTGGCGATGTGGCGCAGAGCATGACTATCCGTGACGGCATAGGCTGGGTAGTTGTAAATAACTCCCATGTGGTCTTTGCCATTGATATAAACACCTTCAAGGAGGTAGGTCGTATCACGGGGCTTACTTCGCCACGCTATATGCACTTCGTCTCGGACGAGAAGGCATATATCACTCAGATTTGGGATAACCGCATCTTTATTGTAAATCCTAAGCGATATGAGATTACGGGATATATCGATATCCCCAATATGACTATGGAGCAGGGCTCTACAGAGCAGATGGTACAGAAGGGCAAATATCTCTATGTAAATTGTTGGTCATACCAAAACCGAATACTCAAAATTGATACGGAGAGCGACACCATCGTAGGCGAACTCGAGGTAGGCATCCAGCCCACATCGCTGGCGTTGGACTGCAATGGCAAGCTATGGACAATTACGGATGGTGGCTACGATAGCTCTCCATACGGCTATGAGGCACCAGCGCTCTACCGTATTGACCCAGAAAACTTTACCATCGAGCATACATTCAGCTTCAAGAAGGGTGATGCCCCCTCCGAGGTGCAGCTTAATGGCGCGGGAGATACCCTCTACTGGATTAACGACGACATCTGGGCGATGGATGTTACAGCAGAGCGTGTGCCCGTGCGCCCATTCCTCGATAGCCGAGGCACCATATACTATGGCCTCACGGTAGATCCCAAGTCGGGTGATGTCTATATCGCCGATGCTGTGGACTACACACAGCAAGGCAAAATATACCGCTACTCAAAGGAGGGTGAACTCATAAATGAATTTTATGTCGGCGTAATACCTGGCTCATTTTGTTGGAGATAGAAATGACACGGTTTAAGAGCATACTCCTTACTACTCTATCTATGGTAGTCTTACTACCAGCTCTACATGCCCAAGAGGAGGGTGTGTGGCGTCACTATGATATTGATGCTGTGCCAATACATGGCGCGCGCTCAATAAAGGAGATAGGTGTTAAGGAGACGAAACTCGACTCCATTGTACTCAAAGAGGGCATATCTCTCTCCATGGCAGATATATTGGCGTTCAACACTCCAATATTTGTCAAGAGCTATGGTCGTGCCACACTCTCAACAGTATCTTTCAGAGGCACCTCGCCCTCACACACCCAGGTATCATGGAACGGCATGAAACTCAACAACCCTATGCTCGGCATGACAGACTTCTCTATGATACCTGCATACTTCATAGATGACGCCTCCCTACTACATGGCACCTCCTCGGTAAATGAGACAGGCGGCGGCCTTGGTGGCGCAGTAAAGTTATCTACCCGACCTACGCAGACAGAGGGTTTTGCGCTACAATATATTCAGGGTATAGGCTCATTCAACACCTTTGATGAGTTTCTACGCTTAACATACGGCAACAAAAGGTGGCAGCTATCTACTCGTGTAGTACACTCCTACTCTGCAAATGATTTCGAGTATCGCAACCACGACAAGAAGGAGAATATCTACGATGAGAATATGAATATCATCGGTCAGTACTACCCTATTGAGCGCAATCGCAGTGGCTCATTCAAGGATTTTCACATACTTCAAGAGGCGTACTACAACACACGAAGAGGTAGTCGCATTGGGCTTAACGCGTGGTACATAGACTCAAACCGCGAGCTTCCAATGCTTACAGTTGACCATGGCGCCGATACCGAGTTCGACAACCGCCAAAGAGAGCATACCTTTCGAGGTGTCATCACCTGGGACCATCTGCATAGCGACTGGAAGGTTGGAGCTAAGGCTGGATATGTAAATACACGCTTAGCCTACGACTATAAGCGTGATTTGGGTAATGGCATCATGGCTCACATGACCAGCTCGCGAAGCAGGGTCAACACCCTATATGCTCAAGGCGATGGTGAGTACTGCATAGGCTCTAAATGGCTGTTTAACGCCTCATTGTCAGCACATCAACACTTTGTCTATAGCCGTGACAAGAACATTATTCTCCAGCAGGGCAACAAGGGCATTGTTGGCTATAATCAGGCACGCATTGAACTCTCAGGCTCACTCTCTGCAAAGTGGCGACCCACCGAGTATTTAGGTATCTCGGCGGTACTAAGAGAGGAGCTGTTTGGCACAGAACTATCACCACTTATACCTGCACTATTTATAGATGGCAGGCTCTCAAAGCGTGGCAATGTCATCGCTAAGGCATCAATATCGCGCAACTACCGCTACCCCTCACTCAATGACCTCTACTTTCTACCTGGAGGCAACCCTAATCTACGCAGTGAGAGTGGTTGGAGCTACGATGCTGGCATATCATTCTCTGTAGGTAATAGGGAGAGCTTCTCGTTGAGCGGCTCTGCCACATGGTTTGATAGCTATATTAACGATTGGATTATATGGCTCCCTACAACCAAGGGATTCTTCTCGCCACGCAATGTCAAGGATGTCCACGCCTACGGTGTAGAGATTGATGCCTCAACAGATATACGCCTTAACGATAATCTTCATCTTAGAGTAGATGGTAACTACTCGTGGACACCCTCTATCAACTGCGGAGAGAAGATATCGGATGCTGACCGTTCGGTAGGCAAGCAGCTCCCCTATGTTCCAAGGCATACAGCCAATATCAGTGGTCGCCTTTCATGGCATAGGTGGACATTTCTCTACAAGTGGTGCTACTACTCCGAGCGTTTCACTATGAGTTCCAATGACTTAAGCCTTACAGGTAAGCTCCCGCCATATTTTATGAGCAACATATCGCTGGAGCGCACCGTATCGCTTAAATGGGCAGATCTATCGCTTAAAGGCAGTGTCAACAACCTCTTCAACGAAGAGTACCTATCAGTTCTCTCACGCCCAATGCCCGGTATTAACTTCGAGATTTTCATTGGCATAACACCAAGATGGAGGTAGATAGTTTCGCTAACGAAAGTATATTTCATATCCCACATAATATTGTCTTAAATAAAACATACGCCATAATTATATTATTGATATTCAGGCAGATGTCCTGAAATCTCAGTCGCCGTAGGCGAGCAAGGCACAGCCTTGCCACAAGCCGCCCTTTATCAAAGGGAGGTTTGGAGGGAATGTAAATATAAATATTATTCATATAATTGTGATTATCAGCGAATTGTCGGAATTGTCAGGATTAGTAATTTTGCTTTTGTTCATACCTTAGATATAATTTTGGGGCGATAGATGTCAGTGAATTTATTTACAAGGCATCTATCGTTCTAAAATAGAAGCGTAGCTTCACAAAAGCAAAATTATTTAGAGCATTATTCTATCCCACATAATATTTTTAGTATTAGGCTTGTTATTGTGAGTTTTTTTTCGTATTTTTGTGCGCAACATAAAAAACGAATCTCTGTGACGGTGTTTTGCGCCTTAAGCAGGGTCACAATAAAACCTGATAGCTATGTCTTTTATCAATGAAAGGGTACTGCCAACAGGTCTCACATTCGACGATGTGTTGCTCGTACCAGCCTATTCTGAGGTTCTACCTCGCGAGGTATCGACAGTGGGTCGCTTCTCTCGCAACATCACTTTGAACATACCGATTGTGTCTGCTGCTATGGACACCGTAACTGAGGCTCCATTGGCAATTGCACTTGCACGCGAGGGAGGTATCGGTGTTGTGCATAAGAATATGTCGATTGCAGCACAGGCTGCTCATGTGCGCCGTGTTAAGCGTGCCGAGAGCGGTATGATCTATGACCCTGTGACAATTTTCAAGGATAACACAGTTGGCGATGCTCTCCAGATTATGCAGGAGAATAAGATTGGCGGTATTCCTGTAGTGGATGCAGAGGGTTACCTTATCGGTATCGTAACTAACCGTGACCTCCGCTTCCAGAGCGATATGGAGCGCAAGATTGAGGAGGTGATGACAAAGGAGAATATCGTAACCACACACGAGACCGACCTTAAGAGCGCAGCAAAGGTGCTTCTTGAGAATAAGATTGAGAAGCTCCCTGTTGTAGACAACAACGGTAAGCTTATCGGTCTTATCACCTACCGCGATATTACAAAGCTCAAGGACAACCCAATGGCATGTAAGGATGCTAAGGGTCGTTTGCGCGTGGCAGCGGGTATCGGCATCACTCCAGATGCTATGGATCGCGTGGCTGCACTTGTTGCCGAGGAGGTGGATGCTGTGGTTTTGGACTCAGCACACGGTCACACTAAGGGTGTTGTTGACCTTCTTCGCAAGATTAAGGCTACATATCCAAACCTCGATGTTGTTGTAGGTAACATCGCAACAGCTGAGGCTGCAAAATACCTTATCGAGAATGGTGCTGACGGCATCAAGGTTGGTATCGGTCCTGGCTCTATCTGCACTACCCGTATCATCGCAGGTGTGGGTGTTCCACAGCTATCGGCTATCTATGACGCCTCTACAGAGGCTAAGAAGGCTGGCGTGCCTGTTATCGCTGATGGAGGTTTGCGCTACTCAGGTGATATTGTTAAGGCGTTGGCAGCTGGTGGTAACTGCGTGATGGTAGGTTCTATGTTCGCAGGTACCGAGGAGTCACCGGGTGAGACTATCATTTACAATGGCCGTAAGTTCAAGGCCTACCGTGGTATGGGTTCTATAGACGCCATGAAGGCAGGCTCGGCAGACCGTTACTTCCAGAAGGGCTCTGAGGGCAACATCATGAAACTCGTACCTGAGGGTATCGTAGGTCGTGTACCATTTAAGGGCAAACTCTCTGAGACTGTATATCAGTTGGTAGGTGGTATTCGTGCAGGTATGGGTTACTGTGGTGCTAAGGATATCGAGACCTTGCAGCAGGCACGCTTCATTCGCATCACATCGAGTGGCGTGACTGAGAACCACCCTCACGATATTACAATCACCAGCGAGACCCCTAACTACTCTCGTGGCGAATAACACAAACTGAAAAATGAAATGTGAAAGGTGAAAAGTAAGGTGCCTGCGGCGCATATTCATAAAGTCTGTGTGTGAGCACACCCTACTTTTCAGTTTTTCGGCTTTCAGTTTATAAAGCATTACTAATTACTCATTACTAATTACACATTAGTTTTAATGGAGAAGATACTAATCATTGACTTTGGGTCGCAGTACACTCAGCTCATCGCACGCCGCATTCGTGAGATGCAGGTATATTGCGAGATACACCCATTCAACAACCCACCAGCTCTCGATGAGTCTGTGCGCGGTGTCATCCTCTCAGGATCGCCACGCTCGGTACGCGAGGAGGGTGCGCCACGCTTCAACCTTGACAATATCAAGGGCAAGCTACCACTCCTTGGCGTATGCTATGGAGCGCAATACCTTGCCCACTTCTTCGGTGGTAAGGTTGAGGCCTCTCCAAGTAGAGAGTATGGCCGCGCTCGCATGCAGGTAGTCAAGGCAGATGATGCCCTTATGCAGGGTCTATCACGAGAGTCGCAGGTATGGATGTCACATGGCGACACCATCACCACCATCCCTGAGGGCTACGAGATTATCGCCTCTACGGAGGATGTTGCCGTGGCAGCCTACCGCATCACAGGCGAGCAGAGTTGGGGTATTCAGTTCCACCCAGAGGTTTACCACTCTGAGGAGGGCTTCACTATGATAGAGAACTTCGTTAAGGGCATCTGCGGCTGCGCTGGCAACTGGACACCTGACAGCTTCGTTGAGAGTACCGTGAAGGAGCTTAAGGAGAAGTTGGGCGATGATAAGGTTGTCCTTGGTCTCTCTGGCGGTGTTGACTCATCAGTAGCGGCTATGTTGCTACATAAGGCTATCGGTAAGAACCTATATTGCATCTTTGTTGACTCAGGTCTTTTGCGCAAGAACGAGTTTGAGGAGGTATTGGAGTCATACCGCGGCATGGGTCTTAATGTTAAGGGTGTAGATGCTTCGGAGAAGTTCCTTGGTGACCTTGCAGGTGTTACAGACCCTGAGGCTAAGCGTAAAATCATAGGTCGTGACTTTGTGGAGGTCTTCGATGAGGAGGCACAGAAGTTGCAGGGCGTTAAGTGGCTCGGTCAGGGTACTATATATCCCGATGTTGTAGAGTCTGCGCAGGTTAACGGCACCGCCGTAGTTATCAAGTCGCACCACAATGTAGGAGGTCTTCCTGAGAAGATGGGTCTTAAGGTTGTGGAGCCTTTGCGCCTACTCTTTAAGGACGAGGTGCGCCGCGTAGGTCGCAGCATGGGTATGAGCGACAAGCTTATCAACCGTCATCCATTCCCAGGTCCAGGTCTTGCAATCCGTATTCTTGGCGAGATTACTCGTGAGAAGGTTGAGATATTGCAGAATGTAGATAAGATATACCTTGATATCTTGCGAGAGACAGGCTGGTATGATAAGATTTGGCAGGCAGGTGCTATCTTGTTGCCTGTGCAGTCAGTAGGTGTTATGGGCGATGAGCGCACCTATGAGCGTTGCGTAGCCTTGCGCGCCGTACAGTCAACAGATGGTATGACTGCCGACTGGGTACATATCCCATACGAGATATTGGCCCGCCTCTCTAATGAGATTATCAATAAGGTACGAGGCGTCAACCGCGTAGTCTATGATATCTCATCAAAGCCACCAGCAACGATTGAGTGGGAGTAACTTTTTAAGAAATCAACCTCTTGATTTTCAATAGAAGTTAAATATTAATTCATTTTTAATCAGTGATTTATGAGAACAATACTCGTAAATCGCTGATTTTCTTTTCAGTCAGATATTTAACAAATTTCTTAGATTTGCACCCTAAATGTGTCCCCTAATCTTCTTCTATAGTTCCTTTGTCTTTAAATGGTGTAATCAGCTGGATAGCAATTGGAAATGGCATTAATCAAACTGAGCGAGATTTTCAATCACGCCAGTCCGATGATTACCCGTAGGTATTTGGGACTACGAGCCGAGGAATTGGAGCAAGTGTATGATGTCTTGGAGTTTTAAGGAAAATTTTATTAACTTTGTACTAACTATATTGATTTATGGAAATTTTAGAGTTTACATATAAGAAGCAGGATGCATTATCTTTTCTGCGACAATTACCCAGCAATTCAGTAAAGTTGGTCATAACATCTCCTCCGTACAATATTGGAAAGGAGTATGAGACAAGAACATCTTTGCAACAATATCTTGATAAGATGAAACCTATCATCTCCGAGATACACAGAGTGCTTACTGACGATGGCTCAGTATGCTGGGAAGTTGGCAATTGGGTTGGAGACAAGGAGCCTAAAGAAGTCTTCCCTCTGGATATTTATTATTATAAACTTTTCAAAGATTCTAATTTCATCTTAAGAAATAGAATTATATGGCACTTTGAACATGGATTGCAATGTAAAAACCGCTTTTCAGGTAGGTATGAAAGTATAATGTGGTTCACTAAATCTGATGATTATACTTTCAATTTAGACGATGTAAGAGTCCCCTCTAAATATCCAGGAAAAAAGCATTTTAAGGGAGAAAATAAGGGTAAATTATCTGGAAATCCTAAAGGTAAAAATCCTTCTGATATTTGGGAAGCTACACAAAATCGGCTTATTGCAGATTGGGAGGAGCAAATATGGGAAATCCCTAATGTCAAAGCAAATCATCCAGAAAAGACAGCCCATCCATGTCAATTTCCAATAGAGCTTGTTGAAAGATGCGTTTTGGCATTAACCAATGAGAATGATGTCGTATATGACCCGTTTGCGGGAGTTGGTAGCTCCTTAGTTGCTGCATTAAAGAATGGCAGACGAGCTTTAGGAACGGAATTAGTACAAGAATATATAGATGTCGGATTAGAAAGAATACAACTGCTTAAGCAGGAAATGTTGAGGACACGACCTATATATGAAACTATTTATACCCCAAGTGGTAGGGATAGTGTTTCCAAATATCCTGTCGAATGGTTAGAACTAAGGCTGAGGGGCATAGAGGAGCAACAGAAAAAATTAAAAGCAGAAGCTCAAGATATTAAAAATATTATATCTAAAACTAACCATTAAAATGAGACACGATTATATTTACAACCATCTTAATGCCGAGGAGTTTCTCATAGTAAAGAGAAGTGCTCAGTGGCAACAAATTTTAGATGCTATTGAGAGTATAGATGCAAATCAGTTTCTAAAAATCAGCAATGATAAAACTCGAAGAGGGGAAGTCCTATATAATCAGGTTGCAATCAACGATGAATTCAAAAGGATTCTTGGCTCCAGTGGGTGGAATGAAATGAAAACAGAATACTATGTTACTGGCGACATCTCAACATCCAAAGATATAGTTCGAGAAAAAGATGCTGAAGTTCAAAAAAGAACAATAGAAGAAAGAGGGCATACAGCATTCTCAACATACAATCAAGTAGACTTTGTTAAGGATAGAATAGCTATTGAAGTCCAATTTGGAAAATATTTTAGTGTCGCTTACGATTTACATGTAAAGCACACCTTTTTCTTCCTTCGAGATGAAATAGATGTTGGTATTGAGATTATCCCTACACACGCTATGATGCGTCGCATGGATACTGGCGTATCATGGTTTGAAAATGAGGTTACCAATGTTATTAGGGAGGGCCGTAATAATCCGAGTGTACCTATTGTAATAATTGGCATTGAACCAGAGGATTTAATTCCTGAAACTAATGCAACAAAGCGAGCTGAAACTGCTGCAAAACGAGTTGAGAAAACTCTGGAAAAAGTAACCAAAGCTGAAGCTAAATTAACAAGAGCAAGAAATGCAAGAGTTCCAGACGATGATAAGATTGTTTCTGCTGAGACCCAATTAGAGGCATGTCGCCAGGATTTATTGGTTGCAGAATCAGAACTTGCAGCAGCGCAAATAGATGTGCAAAGAACGGAAGAACTAAAAGCGCAGCTAAGAATCGAATAGACCTAAAATCAGAGGCTCCTGATCGGGAGCCTCTTTAGTCCTATCCTACTTGGCAGACTGTTTGTCTACTATCGTAAGACAAAACGATGCAATCGAAGCCAATGCCCCAACTACATTAATAATGGCTAATATAACCATAAATAAAAAGAGCTGGAATATTTTTCTGGACCACCCTTCTCTGCGGCTTTACGCCCACGCCTTTACAAAGTTAAGCAAAATATTCTAAAGTTTCACTTATACTGCTCATGAATCTTTATCAAATGAGGTAAATGAATATCGTGACTGACTATAACAGGGCAGATTAAACTAAAAATTAGATAATATTTTCTTATAATAAATATAAGCTATATCATTAAAAACCAATAATTACTGTATTTTTTGCGTTGTACCCTAAAAATGTGCCCTGCACAAAAAACATCTTTATATATTATTGATTATCAATACATTTACAAAATTAAGTGGAGTAATTAAAAATATCGTGGGATAGTACACGAAGTACAGCCCACGATATTTTGTTTAGGATAGG
>JAFXBB010000112.1 GCA_017521945.1 Alistipes sp.
GCAATTAAATTTCTTTGCCGAGATATTGATAGTATCGCCTACCGACGAGAGTAGCGCAGATGTGGAATACAAGAAATACTGTCCCGAGTGCGGTACAGAGGTTAAGCCCGAACAAAAATTTTGTACAGAGTGCGGCACACGATTGATTTTGCCAGAGACACCAACACCTCAGCCAAAGGCAGAGCCTGAACCAGAACCAGTCAAGGTTATTGCCATAAGCGAGAAGATTCAGGATTATTGCGACAAGATTAAGGTTCGACTCGAGGAGTTTGAAATGACCGAGTTTGTAGTGTTCGGAAATGAATTTGATGGTCATTATTATGGAGAAGCTCGAATATTACCCGAAGATATCGATATCTGGGAGTTGCTGGACGAGACTGTGCCAGATATGTATGGCGAATTGAGATATGGCGACTATTATGAGCTAATCAGAAAGGTTCGCATTGAGAATGGAAATCTTCTCTTCGAGGTTGGTGGATGGAATCCGGACGCTACTTTTATTGAGGAAGAGAATTGGCGTCTGCACGAGAATTTCACAAAAGATGATTTGGTAAACGAGTATAGCGAAAAGGCGGTTGAAAGTCATTTGTGTAATCTGCTTATCGCTTTTGAAGACGATGATACGCTGAATCTCAACAAGATGATTGTACACCCAAAGTCGAACGAAAAGAGCAAGAAGAAATCGGAGTCTAAAACATCTAAAAAGCAAAAGGTGACATCCCCAAAAGAGGAGAAGCCGAGCAAGAAAAAGAGTGAGCCAAAACTCGATAAAGAGTTAGACAAGAAATTGAACGACTTGTATAAAATGGCCGTTGCCTGCCAATTAGGCAAAAATGGTGTTGAGCGAAGTGAAGTGTTGGCAATGGAGTACTATCAAGAATACTTAGAGGAGGCTCCGACCAGCCACAGCAAGTATCTTGATGCGCACTACGGCATGGCAGAGCTTTGTACGAAAATGGGCGACGAGGGTCATAGTCTCGGGTTGGATGATGACGCTTTGGATTGGTACAACGATGCAGTCGAACACTACGAGGAGATTGTCAAGTATCCGAAGAAGCCGTTTAATGATAGACTGCTTGCCGAGGTGGCATACGACAAACTTCGCAAGAAGATAGCGAAGTTGAAATAGACTAAAAAAATAGAACTTTGAGGGAGTGGCTAAAAAGAATTAGTCGCTCCTTTTTCTATACCCGCCAGAATAGCGTAGAACGCCGATTTGAAAATATTTTTATACTATTTTTTGAAATTTTTTGAAAAGTTTCTATTTTATGTGTGTAATAACTTAGATGTTTAACTAAAAAATATAGATACTATGAAATTGTCCCAGGGTGTTAACTATCATCCAACAAGTTTAGAGTTTGTCGCAGATGACAATCGTAATCGTGTTTATCAAGCAGAACTACCTCCCTACCTCGCAGAGCCGGGACTGCCCAAGGATGTGGCACGCCTCGCGTACTTTCAGCTTAAATCTCGCAACGGCAATGAACTAACCTTCCTCGGCGGTGCTGGCTACCGCACAGAGTATCATTGCAAGGCACTCAAAAACCCTACAACGGGCAAAGAGGTGTGCTATGTAACATTTCGCGGTGTGCGCCTTTGGCTCGAAGCTCAGGTTTACATACGCGGTGGCAAACCTATTACTGATTTCGAGTTGGATAATGGCCGTGTAGCAGATGGTCGCACACTGCGTCAATATCTTGCTGATGAGGCAGCCAAAGTGGCAAAGCATTAATACGACAACAACAATTAACAAGCGAGCATTATGGTAACTATTGACGACGAGGGCAACAAGATAAATTGCTGGGTGGAGCATCGCTTCGACACTACAACAAACGAGGTGGTAGAGGTTAAACACGCCACGATCCTTGCCAAGGCTGATGACAAGGAGCATTGGCTCTCACGCACGATATACGAGCCTATACCTATTGAGGAGAGTCTCTCCTTTGGCAATATATTCATCTATGCGCCCGAGGAGGTAGAAAAGAGCATTGAAAGACTTGTTGCCGCAATGAGACTCTTGTTGGGTAGTCATCATAGACTCGCAAAGGAGATACCTATGCCACAACTTATGCGTGCTCTGACGGGGGAGAGTGATTGCGAGGGGTTGATACTCGAAGCAACAATGATACACACTGACCTCTTGGCACTTCTTGTAGATTGTAGGGTAGAGAGCGCCGAGGCTTTGCGTGATGCGCTATTTGAAATTTATCCAAATATTGACTACATAGAGATTGTTTATTAATAAAAAAGTTGCTAACTTTGAAGCTATATATGTTCAAACATACAATACTTAATATCGGTTGCACTTCGCTTGCTACAATCAATGTCTTCGCAAGTAGTGCTGACAACTACAAGTAGAGTCTGCCCGAGGTGTTACACGACAAAAGCGTAGAACTTGCACCTGAGAAGGAGACTAAGGTGAAAAATAGCTCACTATATTTGAGTAATGGAAATTTTAGTAATATCTATAAAAATAAAATGAGTATGACCACTAACGCCAAAAATATTGCGTGGGACATTATCAATTGTGGACTACAGAATGCCCCCAATTCAAACAGCGTGTGTAACGCATTATATATCTCGCAGCAGTGTGCTTCGATAGCAGATTTTCAAATACCCGAGCCGTGGAACGGGGATATAGAAAACGCGCCGATACTATTTGTCGGATTAAACCCGGGCTTCTTGGATGTAGAATTGTATCCTAAATTGGGGAATCCTTATTGGTTGCAGGCAAATGGAGGATTTGACGAAGCCAAGGTCGAGGATTTCTTTGAACATAGATTCAACAGTAGCCACCAATATGTTAAATACCCTAATAGGACAATGATAGCATCGGGAGGTTACAAGTTACTTAGAGGGCGCACATTCTGGGGATATGTCAAGAGTATTGCGGACAAGATACTGAATAGAGAGTCTAATCCGGGAGTTGATTTTGCTATCACCGAAATTGTGCATTGCAAGAGCAAAGATATATCTTGCATACACTCCAAGTGCTATGGTAGATGCTTCGATAAGCACTTTGGCAATATTTTGTCTATTGCACAAAATCTGCAATATATAGTTGTTTTAGGTAGACCAACAAGAGATAGAATATCTAAATATTTTGGTATATCCTCTGCAAGCAAAAACCAATGGTACAAGGTAA
>JAFXBB010000113.1 GCA_017521945.1 Alistipes sp.
ATATTTCGAGAGTATTTGAGTGCTATTATAGAACTAATTAGTAATTAGAAATTAGTAATTAGTAATTAGTAAAAGTTGAAAGGATTTGACTTTTATATAGGGGATTTAAGGAGTTTAGGGAGATTAGAGAGTTTAAGGAGTTTGGGGAGTTGTTCACTAATTTCACTAAATTCCCTAAATTCCCTAATCTCTAATCTCTAATCTCCCTAATAAAAAGTCGCAGACTTATAAGATTACTAATTACTAATTACTCTTTACTAATTGGAAAATTTACGAATTTTCCCTAATTTCCCTAACTTCCCCTTAATCACCCTTTCCTAATACCTAAGAGCGAAGCAGAACTTCCCAGCCACAGGACACAACAGCCTTTCAGCTTATAATGTTTTCTTTGATTCTCGCAAGTCCAGCGCGGGTCATTGGGGTCTCTGAGGCAAACTCTGTAAACTCCTCCTCGCTCATACTTAGCCACCTCTCGGCATCAAACTCTAATGGGTCGAATAGCGGGTTGAGGCGACTATTCTTACATAACGGAGCCTTCTTATTATATGGGCATACAGCTTGGCAGCTATCACAACCAAATATCCAGCCATCGAGCGGTATACACTCCTTACCAGCCATTGGCTCAATCGTTTGACACGATATGCAACGGCGAGCATCTATAGTTCTATCATCTCGAATAGCGCCGTTTGGGCATGCATCTACACATCTGCGACACTCGCCACACCCTACACTCTGCATAGGGGTATCGTACTCATCTACAGCCTCATCCATCACTATCTCGCCGAGCAGAAGCATCGAGCCGTAATCAGGTGTAACAAGGAGCGAGTTGCGTCCTATCCACCCCAAACCAGCACGACGCGCATAGCTCTTCTCGGCAAGTGGTGCAGAGTCTGTAAATAGGCGAAACCGTAGATTGGGGGCATAAGCCTTAAGCTCATCGGCGACCTCTGATAGCATCTCCTTTATAACAACATGATAATCTTTTGCTAAAGCATAGGATGCTATCTTAGTATTGCACCCTGTAGGATAGCCACGACTAAACTTCGAGAGGTAAGCAACACCGCACACCACAACACTCCTCGCCCCGTCGACTAACTTCGAGGCATCAAAGCGTTTCTCCTGATTACGCTCCAAGTAGGAAAGTGTGGCATTACAACCAGCAGATAGCCACTTTGAAAAGTGAAAATTCTCATCTTCAATATGCACTGCAGGTGTCACCCCCACAATATCGAACCCAGCCTTTAATGCGGCGTTTATGATTAAATTTCGAGGTATCATTGAGATATTTTGATGCAAAATTAACATTTTTTAATAAATTATATATATCTTGCACCCGATTTGTTCTACAAATCTAAACTAAAATAATGAATAATTATGACTTTTAACACACTTTATGAGATATTAAAGCATAGTGTTGAGAAGTTCTCTGAGCGCATAGCCTTTGCCATGATTGGTGGTGAGGAGGTGAGCTACAAGGAGGTGGGCAAGCGTACGGAGACCATTCAGGAGTTACTTCTCAATGCTGGCGTAGGTGCTGGTGATAAGGTTGTTATCCTAAGTAGCAGTATGCCCAACTGGGGTATTTCGTACTTTGCAATCACCTCTGCGGGTATGGTTGCAGTGCCTATCCTCCCAGACTTCACAAGTAACGAGCTTGACCTTATCATTGAGCATTCTGAGGCAAAGGCTATCCTCGTATCTGATAAGTTATACACAAAACTCTCGAAGGATATCTTGGAGAAGATGAACATTGTCATCCGTACTAAAGGTCTCAATGTAATCTCTCAGCGTGTTGAGGAGCGTGCCGAGAAGCGCATCCCGCAGCCTGAGGATTTGGCAGCTATCATCTACACTTCGGGAACAACATCAAAGCCTAAGGGTGTGATGCTCTCGCACTATAACATCGCCGCGCAGACAACCATCATATCACCACTCTTCGACTACAACGAGAGTGATGTGTTGCTCTCGATACTACCTATGGCACACACTTATGAGTGTACCCTCGGCATGATATACCCGTTCTCGCGCGGCGCACAGGTACACTACATGGATCGTCCACCTACCGCCTCGGCACTTATGCCAGCGTTGGCTAAGGTGCGTCCTACGGTTATTGCCTCAGTGCCACTTATCATGGAGAAGATATACCGTAGCAAGGTGCGCCCAACATTCGAGAAACACGCTATCACCCGTAAGCTCTATGGCTGGGATTGGTCGCGCAAGCTACTACATAAGATTGCGGGCAACTCACTCAAGAAGCTCTTCGGCGGTCGCATGCGTCTCTTTGCTATCGGCGGTGCCAAGTTCGACATGGAGGCTGAGCGTTTCCTCTACGAGGCAGGCTTCCCATACGGTATCGGCTATGGTCTTACCGAGACAGCCCCACTTCTTGCGGGTGCTGTGGGCAATATGGTGCGCGTTGGCTCAACAGGTCCAGCTCTCCCAGCCGTACAAATTCGCCTTGACAACATCAACCCTGAGACTAAGCAGGGCGAGATTGTAGCCAAGACACCAAGCTGTATGATGGGCTACTATAAGAATGAGCAGGCTACCAAGGATGCCTTTACTGAGGATGGTTGGTTCCGAACAGGAGACCTCGGCTATATCGCTGAGGATGGATGGATATATATAAAGGGACGCTTGAAGAATATGATTGTAGGTCCTTCGGGCGAGAATATCTACCCTGAGGATATCGAGGAGGTACTCAACAGCAACCGTTTTGTTGCCGAGTCAGTGGTTACGGAGGAGGATGGCAAGCTTATCGCCTTGGTACACTTCGACACCACAGCCTTGGAGGAGGCCTACGACGAGTTCAAGCATAAGATGTCGGTTAGCGCCGAGCAAATACAACTCAAGATGGAGGAGATTAAGCGCGATGTCATGGAGTATGTAAACTCCAAGGTCAACCGCTTCTCGAAGATTACTAAGGTTGTGGATAA
>JAFXBB010000114.1 GCA_017521945.1 Alistipes sp.
ACCAATGATAAGAACTTTTACTTTCTCCATAGTTTTGTTTGTTATAAGTTGTTGTTAAGTTATATAGTTTCATTATCTATCGGGAGCCTAAGAAGTCTCTCTTATGCTCCTCCTCGTCTCTAAAGTCGTAACCATAGCCCACCATCATATCAAAGCCAGCATCGCGCATACGGTCCGCCTCGGTAACCTCACGCATCGAGGTTCTAACATTTCGAGATGAGGCGATTATCTCGCTAAGCTCATTATCATCAGGCTGGTGACCAAAAAGCTGGCATACGATATCGTAAGCATAACGCGCTGCCATATCGCCATATCGGGTCATCTCCCCATTAAAACGCTCTGCTACCTGTTCCAAAGTGAGTTTTCCCGCCTCAATATCGCTCATTATCGCCTCCACAACGCTTAATGGCATATATTCACCCGCCACATCTATCCACTCCGAGCCATCGACCTTAGCCTTACGGTAATCACCACCTTCGAGCATAGCACCCAGCGATGCCACAATTGCGCTATTGTATAGCTTGACGCCTCGTTCCGCCATCGTAGCTTTGATGATTGTGCGGTTGTAGTTGTAACTTTTAGCCTCGGGATTATCCTCCAAAAGGCGGTTCAGCGTATCCACACCACGGAGCATCTTACCCGTAATGTATGGATTAAACTCCTCAAAGCATATATTATCGCGTTTAAGTTCGCGCTTATCTCGGGCTTTCCACTTCTCTATATCTCGCACCGTGCCATAGCTCTTAAGCGACAAAGCGGGCATCAACACCGACTCGCCACCCTCCTCAATAAGGTATGAGTATGGCATATCCTGAGTGTCGTGATGACGCGTATGACGACCCAAAATCACCGTATAAGGTCCCTCGATAGCAGGAGACATAACATAGGCACTACTTCCAAACTTACTACCACGAAGATGCACCGACTGATGCACCGCACCACTCTTAAAGAGGTGGTTCGACTGGTTGGTACCACTTCCCGCATTAAAGAACGAGAAGATACCCGCAATAAGCAACGAGGACTTATGGTGCGACACGGTAAATGGACCTGCAAATACCGACGCTGCCTCGCCATTTTCGAAGTGACAATGAGCAAACATCAAAGTGTCTATCGCAGTAAAACCATTATCAACCACCGAGTTCTCACCTACAAATGTTCGCTCGATGCTCGATGCACCACCCACGCGGGCATAGTTATCGATAATAAAGTTACGCGCACGAACATCTATACCGACATTGGCGTGGCTACCTACCGTACCATTCTCCAAATGAGAAGCACCCTCAATCGTAGAGTTCTCCTCAATAAGTACCTCACGGATAAAGCGCGCACCGATGATAGTGCTTGCATTACCCACACGCCCCTTTGTCGATTTACGCTCCTCGGCACGCTTGGCGACCATGGCAATAAGCCTTGATACCATCTCTGGGCGGTTGCGCATCATCGTCATAAGATAAGCCACCTGTGCGGTCATATCCCTGTAAATCAATGCCGTACGACCACCATTCTCGTTTACTGCCGCCACGCTTACCCCCTCACCAAAGGACGAAACATGGCGACACTCCATGCGTAGCACATCATCTATCACACAATCCCGACCTATGTCATAGTTCGAAATCGTCGAATCACTTATCCTCGTATTCGAGCCTATAGTCACCTCACCCTCAAAGCGTACATTGCGCAACTGATTAGGGCTAAAGTCATCACTAACAACGACACTATCCCAATCCTCAGAATAGCAACCTCGTCTTAGTAGCTCATCACGCTCCTCGGCTGTTGTTAATCTATATCCCGAAACCATAAAACCTCCTATTTACCATCATAAGGGGTATAGACCACACGCTTAGTCTCAAAGAACTCATCATCGAACATTGAGCCAATCTCGTAGATATCCCACTTGCGACGAGTGAGAGCCAACTCCTCCGCCAAATCACCACCCTTCAAGTAGAGAATACCATTGCGGAGCGTTCCTGCCTCACCCCTGCGAAGTAGCACCCATGCCCAAGGCATAAACTTAGACATCTCCGTAACGGCACGCGACACCACATAGTCGAACTTCTCGCCCAGCTGCTCGGCGCGCGAATTCACAGCACGCAGGTTCTTAATATTAGCACCCATAGCCACACCCTCTACAACCTTTATCTTCTTGCCAATAGAGTCTACACCTACAAACTCCACATCTGGGAACATAATGGCAAGTGGTACTGATGGAAAACCTCCACCACAACCGATATCCACCACCTTGGCTCCCGCCTTAAACCGACACACCTTAGCTATGGACAACGAGTGCAGTATATGGCGTGTATAAAGATGCTCCATATCCTTGCGTGACACCACATTTATGCGAGCATTCCACTCACCATATAACTCTCCAAGACGAGCAAACTGCTCCTCTTGATGAGGTGTTATATCGGGGAAATATCTCTTAATTAATTGGCTATTCATACTACTCTTTATCAAGAATCATCTTACATATCATTGTCCTTGCTCGGCGTATCTGAGTCTTTATTGTATTGAGTGGTCGACCAAGTTTTTCTGCTATCTCCTCGTAGGAGTACTCCTCGATAAATCGCATCTCGATTACTTGGCGATACTCTGGCGACAGCTCCTCCAAGGCGTTGTAGAAGTGCGCGCGCGTCTGGTTGATTATGACCGACTCCTCTGGAGAGGGAGAGGTGGCTAAAGGAGCGCGAAAATGCTCATCAAGCAAAACATCCCCCGACTTACGACGCAGATGATCCACAAGCGTGTTGCGTGCTATTGCATATACCCACTGCCCAAAGGTATAACTCTTGGAGTAGTCGTTTATATGCAGGTAGACCTTGATGAAGGTCTCTTGCAGAATGTCACTTGCCATGGTTTTCTCCTCTAAACGCTGCTCAAAGAGGCACATCAATGCATCTTTATAGCGCGCAAAGAGATACTCAAAGGCCTGCTGATCTCCCGCCGAGGCAAGATCCACAAGTGTTGCATCACTTGCTACGATATAGTCATCTATCTCCATATCTTTGGGGTGTTACGGCTATCGTGTGAGCCTATAATCCACTCTATCACAGGACCTACAACATCGTATATCCAATACTTCGAGACAATACCTCTCTCACCGAGTTTGCGACCTACACGCAGTGAAGACCACACCACTATCATGTAGCGCAATAGCATCAATCCTGCAACGCCGAGTTTTATCTCAAGTGGCATAACCACCATGGCGGTAATAGCACTAAGGAAGAACAGCACCCTACTACCCCGCTCCCTACGCATAAATGTACGACGCGATGCTGGATAGCGAGCCACTGTCGAGCCGTAGTAGCGCACATGGTCGAGCCACTCGCGCCACTCCTCGGGGTGATACTCCTCGACAATCGTATGAGGTGATAACACCACAGCCAAACGCTCCGCAGTTGCAATATCCTGCAAATACAGGTCATTATCTCCAATATCTATACCCAGATGGTTATAACCCTTAGTCGAATTGTAGAGCGACTTTGTAAAACCATAATTACAGCGCGGCGCATAGTAGAACTTACCCCTTACGGCAGATGCCATAGCATTTCTTAGGGCATGCATCTCGACCATTCTCTTAAGGTAGTTCTTCATGCTATTCTGCTCATAGGTAGCCACAGAAGGGCCCACCACAACCTCACCATACTCAAAGCCTTTAGCCATGTACGACACCCACTCCTCAGACTTTGGCAAAGCGCCCGTTGTAGTAAATAGCAACGCCTCATACTGTGCCGATTTGATGCCCACATTCAACGCCTGCTTAGTCGTAATATAGATACGCTCATTGCTGCCCATCTTCGTAAGGCGCATATAGGAGTAGTTGTTGCGGATGTTCTGCAGCTCATCATAATACTCCATATCGCCACCAATATATACCACCACGACCTCATAATGGTTATATTTCTGGTTAAGCAACGCTGGCAGTTCGTCCGCGAGGAAGTGTTCGTTCTCACCTCTCACAACCACGATAACCGACACTGGAGGGTTGGGCTCATTTCGGCGCTTACGGCGCATAAGACGGAAACGATATATGCGGTAATAAGCTATGGCATAATAGTATAGCTGAACAAAAAATAGTATCAATACAACAGCCATAAGTGCTATGCCCGCCCAAGTATAATGTTGAAGTATTTCGTTAAAAATCTGTGCCACTATTTACATCTATCTATAATTGCACAAAGATACGAAAATAAATCATATTTTACAATTCACAATTCACAATTATTTTTCGTATCTTTGTGCGTTATATATTTTGATATGAAGTTTACATTACAACATACTGCGCCATGTAGCAAAGCGCGTGCTGGATTTATCGAGACCGACCACGGCAATATTCAGACACCAATATTTATGCCTGTAGGCACTGCTGCGGCAATGAAGGGTATCTTCCACCGCGATATTGAGCAGGAGGCTAAGGCACAGATTATCCTTGCCAACACCTACCACCTATATCTGCGTCCCGGTATGGAGATTATCGAGCGGGCGGGGGGCGTACACCGCTTCTCGTCGTGGAACAAACCTATGCTTACCGACAGTGGAGGTTTTCAGGTCTTTTCGTTGGCTGCTTGTCGCAAGCTCAAGGAGGATGGCTGCCACTTTCAGTCACATATTGACGGCTCGCGCCATGTATTTACACCTGAGAGCGTTATCGACACCGAGCGTACCATTGGCGCAGATATCATGATGGCATTTGATGAGTGTCCTCCGGGAGATGCACCATACGACTACGCAAAGAAGTCGTTGGCTCTTACAGAGCGTTGGTTGGAGCGTTGCTTCAACCGCTACCACCAGACCGCACCTAAGTGGGGTCACTACCAAGCCCTCTTCCCTATTGTTCAGGGTGCGGGTTATGCGGACCTTAGAGAGCGTGCTGCACGCAATGTTTTACAATATAACGCTGATGGCTATGCTATTGGCGGTTTGGCAGTAGGCGAGCCTACCGATGTCATGTACTCGATGATTGAGGTGTGCAACGCTGTGCTTCCTACCGATAAGCCTCGCTACCTTATGGGCGTAGGTACGCCGGTAAACATCCTTGAGGCGATAGATAGAGGTGTCGATATGTTCGACTGTGTTATGCCTACGCGCAACGGTCGTAACGGTCAGCTCTTCACCTCGGAGGGTGTAATCAACATCCGCAACAAGAAGTGGGAGATGGACTTCTCGCCTATTGACCCTAATGGCGTCACCTTTGTTGACCATCAATATACCAAGGCATACCTTCACACTTGGTTGTTGCCAAAGAGATGCTTGCAGCGCAGATTGCATCGCTCCACAACACAGCCTTCTACCTATGGCTTGTGGGGGAGGCACGAAAGCATATCATTGCAGGCGACTTTAAGGTTTGGAAGGAGGAGATGGTCATAAAACTATCTCGCAGACTATAACGATTAACATAACAAGAAGTGAAGCTAATACCATCAATACCAGCATATCGAACTTTAGACCGATATATTCTGCGTAAGTTCTTGCTAACATATCTCTTTGGCTTGTTGATGATGACCATCATCTTGGTTGTCTTCGACTATGTGGAGCGCGTTGATGACTTTACCGAACTACACGCCCCATGGGACGCCATTATTTTTGACTACTATCTCAACTTCATCCCGCACTTTATCAACCAATTTAGTGCGCTGTTCACCTTTATATCGGTGATATTCTTCACCTCGAAGCTGGCGATGCAGACGGAGATTGTGGCGATACTTTCGGGAGGTGTAAGCTTTCGAAGGTTGATGTGGCCATACATGCTTGGTGCAGGCATTATAGCCTTAACAAGCCTCGCCCTCAGTCTATGGATTATCCCAGAGGGTCAGAAGGAGAGTGTTGAGTTTCAGTCCAAGTATTTCAAGGGCAATCAACTTATCGAGTATGACCATAATGTCTACCGACAATTAGAGCCGGGGACATTTGTCTATGTGCGTGGCTACAACCCTCACACCGAGCGTGTTCCATTCTTTGCTATCGAGAAGTACGAAGGTTCAAAGATGGTCGAAGTTCTCAATGCTGCAAGTGCCACATTCGACGATGAATCGGGTCGTTGGACAGCACCCCGCTATGTTATCTACTCGCGTACCGAAGATGGCTCTTTGGGCTATGAGCAGTTTAGAAACTTGGATACGCTCATCAACCTCGATGCAAGAGAGCTAATATCCCCCAAAGGACTCATTAAAACTCTTCGATATGATGAGCTAAACGACTTTTATAAGCAACAAAAGAGAAAGGGCTCGGACGATCTGTTCCTTATCGAGGTAGAGCGTCATATTCGCTTCTCATACCCATTCTCCACATTTATTCTAACGCTTATCGGTGTCTCTATAGCATCGCGCAAGACGCGTGGTGGTATGGGTGTCCATCTTGGATTGGGTATAACCCTCTGCTTCGGGTATATCATGCTCGGTCGTATATTCGAGCAAGTTGCATTGGGAGGAACACTACCACCATGGTTTGCCGTGTGGTTACCAAACATGATATTTGCCGTAATTGCGATAATTGTCTACAATAAAGCTCAGAAATAGTGATGCGTAGTATCAATGAAATATCTGAAAGCATACGCCGTGGTGAGCGTCTTGCTGCGGAGGATGCCCTTAAACTTTGGCGTGAAGCTCCTTTGTGGCTCTTGGGAGAACTCGCCTCGGAGCGTAAAGAGCAGGTGAGCGGTAAGGAGGTCTACTACAACCGCAATGTACACCTTGAGCCAACAAACATTTGTCTGTTTAACTGCGAATTCTGCTCGTTCCGTCGTAGAGAGGGCGACAAGGATGCGTGGTATATGTCGTTAGATGATATCGAGGCACGCGCCATGGAGCTTCGTGGTGCGGATATCACCGAGGTGCATATTGTTGGAGGTGTACACCCTAAGCATGACCTTGACACCTACTGCGCCATGATTCGCCGCGTAAAGCGCGCACTACCCCATGTCACCGTCAAGGCATACACCGCCGTTGAGATATTCTACATGATACGCAACGACGGCATCTCAGTTGTTGAGGGTCTGCGCCGTTTGAAGGAGGCGGGCATGGAGTGCATACCGGGTGGTGGCGCAGAGATATTCGATGCTACGCTGCGCAAGAAGATATGCCCCGAAAAGTGTAGCTCGGAGGAGTGGCTTGCCGTACATCGTGCAGCACACAATATGGGTATCCCCACAAACTGCACCATGCTCTATGGTCATATCGAGACACTTGAGCAGCGCATCGACCACTTGGAGCGTCTTCGCTCTTTGCAAGATGAGGCTCCAGGCTTCGATGCATTTATTCCACTGAAGTATCACAGCCATGGCAACCGTCTTTCTCAGGTTGGCGAGTGTTCAGTTGAGGAGGACCTGCGTACAATAGCAATGAGTAGGCTATTCCTTGATAACATCCCACATATCAAGGCCTACTGGGTATCGTATGGTAAGGCTACAACCGAGATGGCCTTGGCGTTTGGTGCGGATGATATAGACGGCACGATTGGCGACACCACAAAGATATACTCAATGGCGGGCGGTGTAGAGCGTCCATCGATGAGCGTCGAGGAGTTGGAGTCCATGGTTGAGAGCGTAGGCTTCACACCTATAGAGCGCGACTCACACTACAACCGCGTGGAGCGCAATGCAAACACCAATGTAGACGCGCCAAATTTAGAAATCAAGGTTGAGGCACCAAAACCTCACTCTGTAAGCGAGAAGATTGACACTATGACAACAAAGAGCAATACTACAAAACCAAAGGCTACCACAACCACGAGCAAGCCTAAGAGTAGTGGCAACAACAAAAAGGCGAAGAGAAGCAATAAGAAGAGTGGCTTTATAGGTTTTTTGAGGCGTTTTCCCGTTATTGCCAACATCTTCTATATCGGCATCTTCGGAATTATTACGCTTGTTGCAGTCTATGTTGGACTAATCGTCGGCACGCGCCACGGTAAGATTATCGAGGTGCCAAACTTTATGGGCATGTCGATTGAGGATGCCGAGGGTGTAGCACTTAAGAGCGATCTTAATCTTATCGTGCGCGACTCAATATTTGATGTAGACCTGCCTGGTGGAACTATTGTCGACCAGCTACCAAAGACCTCAACCGTAAGAGAGGTAACCGTAAAACCGGGTCGCAAGATATATGTGACGGTGAATGCCTATACACGCCGTATGGTGAATATCCCTTATGTTGCCAAGCAGACACTTCGTCAGGCACTTAACCAGATTGAGCGTTCGGGACTTACCGTATCAAGACTTGTCTACGAGGCGGATATGACCTCAACAGACTATGTCATCAAACAAAAGGTTGACAACAGAGAAATTCTCCCTACAACCGAGCGCAAAGCTCCTGTGGGTACGGGTGTTACGCTCCATGTAAGCTACCAACATGAGGAGCAAAATACTCAAACTCCTCGTCTTGTAGGTCTAAGCCTTCAGCAGGCAAAGAATACCCTATGGGACAATGGTCTTAACCTTGCAAAGGTCATCTACGACGACAGCGTTGAAGATCTCATAGCTCGTCGTAAGGCTCGCGTTTATAAGCAGTCATCAAAGATTGGCACATCACTCCGCCGAGGTAGCGAGGTTACGCTCTATCTTACTTGTGATGAGAATTTGGCAGACTCCATGAGTGTGATTGCCGCCGAGGAGATTAAGGAACTTGAGAAGCAGCGTCGCAAGGCTCTTGAAGAGCGCGAGGCTAAGGAGCAGGAGTAACTATAACCCTAACATGACGCTATGGAGAAGTATATAGATGAGCCGTTGCTTAGTGTAGATATCGACACAGACGAGGGTGAAAACGATGAGATGTACGAACATTTTGCCGTTACGGTGGATAAGGGGCAGTCGATGATGCGCCTTGATAAGTACCTCACCATTCGCCTTGAGAACACCTCTCGAAACCGCATACAGATGGCAGCCGATGGCGGCAATATTATCGTAAACGGCAAGCCTCAAAAGTCAAGCTATAAGATTAAGCCACTCGACCAAATCTCCATCGTTATGCCCTACCCAAGGCACAAGGAGGAGATTACGCCAGAGAATATTCCGCTTAATATCGTCTACGAGGATGATGATGTCATTGTCATCAACAAGGAGGCGGGCATGGTCGTACACCCCGGTGTAGGCAACCACTCAGGCACACTTGTACACGCGCTTTCTTTCCACCTGAGGGATTTAGAGATGTTCAGCGAGGGAAACGCCCGCGCAGGCTTAGTCCACCGTATCGATAAGGATACATCGGGACTATTGGTTGTGGCCAAGAATGAGCGCGCCCATGCGCACCTTGCCAAGCAGTTCTTTGATCACACAATCTATCGTCGCTATGTGGCGTTAGTCTGGGGCAATATCGCCGAGGATGAGGGTACGATTACAGGTCATATAGGTCGCAACCCCAAGGATAGATTACAGATGTTTGTCTTCCCCAATGGCGAGGAGGGCAAGCATGCAGTGACCCACTTCAAGGTGCTGCGCCGCTACGGCTATGTAACACTTGTGGAGTGTCGCTTGGAGACAGGTCGCACACACCAAATTCGTGTACACATGTCATGGCAGGGACACCCACTCTTCAACGATGAGCGATATGGTGGCGACCGAATATTGAAGGGTACAACCTTTATGAAGTATAAGCAATTTATCGAGAACTGTTTTAAGCTCATACCTCGACAGGCACTGCATGCTCGTGCCTTAGGTTTTATGCACCCTACAACAGGCAAATATGTGCAGTTTGAGTCGGATATGCCTGATGACTTCAAGGCTGTACTTCAAAAGTGGGATACCTACACTGAGGCTGTAGGCTTGGATATCGAAGAGATATAGAGTTTTGGGTTTAGCACTTACGCAAAGCGCGCCCTTTGGTTTTCAGTATTTCAGGTTTGATAGTATGTTTCTTCCAACAACAATAAAAGAGGTTGAGGCTCGCGGGTGGTACGAGCTTGATGTTATCATCTTTACGGGTGATGCCTATATAGACCATCCAGCCTTTGGTGCTGCGGTTATTGGTCGCATCCTTGAGGCTGAGGGGTATAAGGTAGCTATCGTACCACAACCAAACTGGAGAGATGACCTCCGCGACTTTAAGAAGTTAGGCAAGCCACGCCTCTTCTTTGCCGTAACGGCAGGTGCTATGGACTCCATGGTTAACCACTACACAGCCAACCTACGCCTACGCTCCAACGATGCCTACACAGCAGGGGGTAGAGCAGGCTTTCGTCCCGACCGCACAATTGACACATATACACAAATACTTAAGCGATTATACCCACACACACCAGTTGTTGTGGGTGGTATAGAGGCTTCGTTGCGTCGTCTTACCCACTACGACTACTGGAGCGATAAACTACGCAGTTCGATACTTGAGACTTCGGGAGCCGACCTTCTTGTTTACGGCATGGGAGATAAACCGATTAGGGAGGTTGCTAAGGCTATGCGCAACGGTTTTAATCTAAAACTCCTGCGCGGCTTAAGACAAGTGGGATTTATGGCTGACAAGGAGTATGTCGAGAGGCTCTATAACGGTAACACCATCGTTCTTAACTCATACGAGGAGTGCCTGCAGGATAAACAAAAGTTTGGCAAAAACTTCGTTGAGATAGAGATACTTAGCAATATGATGGAGTGCAATACCACACTTGTAGAGCAGACGGGCGACAGATATGTCGTGATCACTCCACCACACGAGACCCTAACAACCGAAGAGCTTGACCATTCGTTTGATTTACCATACGAGCGCGCACCTCACCCACGATATAAGGGCAAGGGCGATATCCCCGCATGGGAGATGATTAAACACTCCATAAACATCCATCGCGGATGCTTCGGAGGTTGCTCCTTCTGCACCATATCGGCACATCAGGGTAAGTTTATCAACTCTCGCTCGGAGCGCTCTATTTTGGAGGAGGTCAAGCGCCTTACCGCGATGCCCGATTTCAAGGGTTATATCTCGGATATTGGCGCTCCATCGGCAAATATGTATCGTATGCGTGGCAAGGATGAGGCGTTGTGTAAACGATGCAAAAGACCCTCGTGCCTACACCCTAAGCTCTGCCCTAATATGAACAACGACCACCGTCCACTGCTCGACCTATATCGCAAGATACGAGAGATTAAGGGCATCAAAAAGGCGTTTATAGGCAGTGGCATACGCTACGATCTATTCGACGACTCGCCATACTTCGAGACTGTGGTTAAGTACCACACATCAGGGCGCTTAAAGGTCGCGCCAGAACATACCGAAGAGCGAGTATTGAAGCTTATGCGTAAGCCTTCGTTCTCGATGTTCGAAGATATGAACCGCCGTTTCCAGCAGATATGTCGTAGGGAGGAGCTAAAGTATCAACTTATACCCTACTTTATATCTTCACACCCCGGATGTGAGGAGCGTGATATGCGCGCCTTGGCAGACAAGGTGCTCGGCAAGCTACATTTTAACTTAGAGCAGGTACAAGACCTGACTCCTACGCCTATGACCCTATCATCCGTAATGTTCTACACAGGCATAAACCCATATACAGGCGAGGAGGTCTATGTGGCACGCTCACAGGAGGATAAGCGTCGCCAAAAGAGTTACTTCTTTGGCGGGACACTCCCTCACCACACAGAGCGACGCTCAACAAAGCCTCAACAAAAGAGAGGAGAGCAAAATAAAGATTATAACAAATATAAAAAGACAAGAAGATGAAAAGAGTAATATGTTTTGTGGCTACGGCCCTAATACTTACAGCATGTGGCGGCAAGCAGAAGAGTAGCGAAGAGAGCGCTGCAAGACCAAGCGTAACACCCACAGAGCTAACAGCAAGCAAGGATAAAGCCTTTCAAAAACATAAGAATTTTGAGGCTGTATCGGGGAAAATGAAAGAGGAGAACTCAAAAGCAAATTAGTCATCACCTCTCCGTATAAGGATGCTAAAGAGGGATTAAGGGGGGGTAAGGTATTTTGCCCGGCAAAAGCAACTATAGAAAGTGGCGTATGCGCGAACATTTAGCTCGGCATACGCCACTTTGTCTATTATGGTTGCCAACTGACAGGGATGCCTACTCAGTCTTCACAACAATCTTAGCCGACTTTAGCCCCTTGGCCGTAGCTGTGAGGGTTATCTCGCCCGCCTTCTCGCTACTCTGAACAATAGCCGTCATCATACCATTAAACACCTTCATCTGTGGCTTATGGAACAACTCCAACGATGTAGGGTCGCCATTAGCACCCGCGCGGTAGCTACCTGCACCCTTAACGCTATACTTCACAAGGTGCTGTGCATTAGGACATAGGTTACCCTCCTTATCCACAACCTTTACTGTTACGAATGACAAATCCTTACCATCTGCTTTGATTGTTGAGCGGTCTGCCTCAAGCACGATGCGATAAGGCTTACCTGCAGTACGCATAACACGCTCAGCAACAGCATTACCAGCCTTATCATAAGCTACAACCTTAACCTCGCCCGGCTCATAGCGCGTATCCATCCACATAAGGCGATAACGCTGCTGGCGAACAAAATTCTTCTCAGCCTCAGCACCAATGCTATTCTCCATTACAATGCTCTCGTCCTTGCTACGCACACCCTGACTCACGCCGTTAATAAACAACTCGGCACTTGGGTAATTTGTATAGACAAATATAGGTGTCACCTCACCTTCGCGCCCCTCCCAATTCCAGTGAGGGAGAATATGGAGCGTCTCCACCTCAGGGTTCCAATGGCTACGGTATAGGTAGTAGCGATCCTTTGGAATACCCGCCAAGTCAACAATACCAAAGAGTGAAGAGTGACTTGGCCAATCAGTATAGTATGGTGTAGGCTCACCCAAATAGTCAAAGCCCGTCCATACAAACTCTCCTATAGCCCACGAGAAGTCATCGTGCCAAATCCAGTCATCCTCTGGAAGGTTCGACCATCCGCAATGCTCCACATCGTAGGATGATGCCTGATGATCCTCATACTTAGCCATTGCGCGACGCTCAACAGGGAACTTATAGACACCTCGGCTACTTACCGTAGAGGCTGTCTCCGAGCCGAGGATAATCTGCTGAGGCAGACGAAGATAGTTGTCTGCATAGCGGAATGGACGGTAGTTAAAGCCAGCCACATCCATCATAGCTGCCATATTGTTAAACACCACATTATCAGGCTGATCCATACCCTGTGTTACAGGGCGTGTAGGATCCTCCCTATGGCATATATCCTGTAGATAGCGCGAGAGTTTCGATGCCCAGATAACATCGCCCTGATCTGGCACCTCATTACCTATGCACCACATCACCACGCTTGGGTTGTTACGGAAGTGGTGAATAAGGTTTACAAGGTCGCGCTCTGCCCACTCGTCAAAGTGCTTGTGGTAGCCATTCTTAACCTTTGGTGTACGCCACTCATCGAATGACTCCAACATAAGCATCATACCCATCTCATCACACGCCTCGACAAGCTCTGGAGCTGGCATATTGTGCGATGTACGGATAGCGTTACAACCCATATCCTTCATTATGCGTATCTGACGGCGTATGGCAGCATCATTCACTGCAGCGCCCAAAGGACCAAGGTCGTGATGGTTACATACACCTTTGAACTTCACCTCCTTGCCGTTTATGAACATACCCTCTTCAGGGACAATCTCTATGGTGCGAATACCAAAGCGTGTCGCATACTCATCCTTTAGCTCATCGCCATCATAGAGCTTTGACGATGCGGTATAGAGCTGTGGAGTATCGACACTCCATAGCTGTGGGTTAGGCACATCGACATACTGCTCAAAAAGCGAGTTATCGTAGATATTTAGCGCATCCTCAGCCATGGCAACCACCTCACCCTTAGGGTCTTTAATCTCAGTTACGAGGCGGAGGTTATCTCTTGACACACCCTCCATAGTGACCGCCTTGGTCTTAACTAACACTTGCGCAAGAGACTCTGAAACCTTCGGGGTAGTCACCTGCACACCCCAAATAGGGATATGCGTATCCTCGGTCACTATAAGGTGAACATTGCGGTAGATACCCGCACCCGGATACCAACGCGACGAGTCGGTCTCATTTTCAAGACGCACAGCCAATTCATTAACCTCACCCACCTTCAAATGCTCGGTGATATCGAAGTGGAAAGCGTTGTAGCCGTATGGCCAATAGCCAACCTCCACACCATTTAGATATACGCGCGCGTGACTCATAGCACCATCAAAGAGGATTGTGGCACGCTTACCCTCTGCGAAACTATCGGCTGTGAACTTCAGACGATACCAGCCCACACCCACAAATGGAAGACCTCCCGTGCGACCCGCATGCTCCAACGCTTCACGCTGACCATCCTGTGTAATAGCCACATTCTGCTTGTCGTTCTCGATGCTAAAAGGACCATATATCGCCCAATCATGCGGCACAGTGACACTCTGCCACTTGCTATCGTCGAAGCCTACACGACTAAACTCCGCACTATCCTCGCGCGTAAAACGCCACCCCTTCTCCAAAAGCTGCTCGGTACGCACCTGCGCCTCCACCCCAAAGGCGATGCAACATAGTGCAACAAACAATAAAAATAATCTCTTCATATTGTGTAGTTTTAGTTTCTTAGTACAAAGATAGGCAAAAGTAATTAGTTTTCAACACTTGAGGGGCTGTTTGTTGCAGAAAGATAGCTGTAGAGGGGTGTCTAATGACACCAAAGATAGGAAAAAGTAATTAGTTTAGTCACAAAGTATAGTTTTTATCTTCCTCCTTTCAGTATTTCAAAAAAAGCGTTATATTTGCAGAATATAAAGCCTATTCTAAATAGAATAATATGTCTGTAGAGAGCACTTTGCGAGCAGTTACTACGCTCCGACTTACTGAGATGAAGCAGCGTGGCGAGAAGATTGCCATGCTTACATCATACGACTACTCGATGGCGAAGATTGTAGACCATGCGGGTGTTGATGTTATCCTTGTTGGCGACTCGGCCGCCAATGTCATGGCAGGTTTCGAGACCACACTGCCTATAACCCTCGATATGATGATCTACCACGCCAAGTCTGTGGTGCGCGCTGTGGAGCGTGCTTTGGTGGTTGTTGATTTGCCTTTCGGTACATACCAAGGCAACTCAAAACTCGCCCTCGACTCGGCTGTCCGCATCATGAAGGAGACCGAGGCGGATGCGGTTAAGCTCGAAGGTGGCGAGGAGGTATTGGAGTCTATCCAGCGTATCCTCTCTGCGGGTATCCCTGTTATGGGTCACCTCGGACTTATGCCACAGTCGATACATAAGTTCGGCACATATAATGTCCGTGCTAAGGATCAGGCGGAGGCCGAAAAGCTAATCCGCGATGCTAAACTTTTGGAGGAGGCGGGATGCTTCGCCCTTGTCTTGGAGAAGATTCCTGCAGCTTTGGGCAAGCGTGTTTCTGAGGAGCTACACATCCCAACCATCGGCATCGGTGCGGGTGGTGACACTGACGGTCAGGTGCTTGTTGCCCACGATATGTTGGGCATCACTCAGGCCTTCTCACCCCGCTTTCTACGCCGCTATGCCGACCTCGGCACAGTTATCTCGGAGGCAGTTGGCCACTATGTCGATGATGTCAAGAGCCGCGACTTCCCAAACGAGAAGGAGCAGTACTAATACAAAATAATACACTTGATTTACAACTAATAACACCAACGATATGAGAAACTTATTATCAATTGTTTGTGCAATATTTATTGTATCAAATCTATATGCCCAGCGTGTAGCTGTACTCGATTTCAATGCTGGTTCAGGTGTCTCTCAAGCTGATGTGGATGGCATCTCTGCTATCTTCAACACATATTTTACTCCTAATGGATACACTCTTGTTGAGCGAATACAGATTGATCGTGTTATTGATGAACAGAATCTACAACGAGGTCAAATAACAGAAGAGCAAATGGTGCGCATTGGCGAGATTCTTAATGTATCGATGGTTGTTGTAGGCAAAATCAATATCACCTTAGGGCAATATAATGTTGATGTGCAAGCCGTAAATGTGGAATCTGGTACTATAGCTGGAAAAACTGGTGCTACATGGACTCCAAATAGTTCATACAGAGAAATGATGCAAAGTATAGCCACAGACTTAGCAGAACAGATATCTATTAAGCCTATAGAGGTTATACATGAAGAAAAGAACACTGTACGCAAGCGTAACGAAGTAGAGGTTGTTCTTGGCTATTTGAAAGTTTATCCTACTGAATTAGGAGTCTTCCCTGGTGCGCCAAGTACGGTAATTGCACAAATTAACAGACAACACCTGTACGATTATGACACTTGGCGTATTCCCTCTGATGAGGAGCTTGCATTACTTCGCGCAAACAACTATCTAAGTGATTCTGTTTATATATCATCCTCAAAGATGAGATCTGAGGGAGTAGTTTTACTCGTTACTGATGATTTAGAAACCTACAGCCAAAAACAAGATCGACTTAGACACGAAGGAACAGGTATCTATGTCGATAATGCAAGCCAGAACAACACCCAAACAGCACAGACATACATACCACATAAAGAGATAATCAAGGTGGATAAGATGGCTCGTTTTACGATTATGAATGATGTAGATTTTGCATTTGGTGACGGTTTTGTTATTGGTAGTCCAACGCTTATAGTCGGAAGCACCATAAAAAATAAGGTCTTTGTTGGTATAGGTTCAAGTTTGATTATAGACTATGATAACGATATGGCTATACCTATATATGTAAGTAGTAGATTATATTTAACCAATAACACAGCTATACGCCCATATTTTTCTTTATCCGCGGGAGGAGAAGTATATAATGGAGGTGGGTATATTAACCCATCAATTGGTATAGACATTCCAATCAGTAAGAAATTTGGCATTTATCTTAGCGCTGGTTATGAAGGTGTAACTCAATGTTATTATGATGATTATGATGATTATTATTATTTTGCCAGTTATATAAACCTAAAACTTGGTATTAGATTTCAATAAATAAAACTAACAAAAAAGAGGCTGAATAAAAAGTGTATTTCTGCGTTATACTCGCCCTCAAAATGCTCATTTACGCCTGAGCAAACTCCGCTTTTTCGGGCTTCGCATGCCTAAAACTACATCTTTTTCTTCAACTCAGAAAAAGGGAATGGCTAATTTACTTTTTAGTCATCCCTTTTTTTGTAAACAATGTTCTTGAAGTGGCTCTATGCTTGCATAGGATGCCACACGCAGCAGCCTCCCGTAGGGTCGTAAGACCCCACACCCACCATTATGACTGAGCCACCATAGCAACACAACCAACCATGGGTACATCTGCACAAACCAACAAAAAACAAAAAAGGTCAGCAAGTTGCTGGCCTCATTTCGTCGGGATACCAGGATTCGAACGGCGAAGCCGTAGCGGGGATACCTATAAAGCGCAGGCTGAATGCCGAGCAATAAATAACAATATATCCCCGCAACCTGCATTAATTCTAATCCGGGATGCTGACGATATG
>JAFXBB010000115.1 GCA_017521945.1 Alistipes sp.
AATAAATTTCTCTGTTATCTCTGTCGTCCCTACTGTCTCTGTTGTCTCTTTTCTCAAAAAAGGCGCAGCCTTTTAACTATTACTAATTACTCTCTACTAATTACTAATTGTATTTTTGCCCCTTCAGACAACAAATTGGGGAGTGCTACCCTGTATGTTTATATATCGCTTGTTCCAAGCGAAACTATTACTAATTACTCTCTACTAATTACTAATTGTATTTTTGTCCCTTTGGTGTCATTAGACACCTCCTCTACAGCTATCTTTTTGCAATAAACAACGCCCTAAGTGATGAAAACTCATTTCTTTTTTATATCTTTGTGCGATAGATAACTAATTAATACGCTTTACACTATGAAAAAACTCTTTTTATTTTTATCTCTAATGCTCGTTGCTCTTGTGGCTTGCGAGAAGACACCTCAAAATCAGAATGATGGTGTGACAGAACTCAATATCCTTACCGAGCAACCTATAATGATTGACTATCAGGGTGGTCAAGTAATTATATCGTATGAAATCAGCAATCCTGACCCAGAAAGCACACTTCATGTCCTATGCTCGGCTGAGTGGGTAAAGGATCTTCAGGGTAAGAATGGTGTTGTTGCATTCAACGCAGACCGTAACAATACATCAAAGGAGCGTCAGGCAAACATTCTATTATCTTATGGCGATATTGTTGAGACTGTGGTTGTTACACAGGTCGCTCGTCCAGAGGGTGTTGTCGACTATGATGTCAAGGCAACTGTATTTGGTGGTGAATACTACGGTATGGATGCTAACGACAATTACAACTACTATGTTCAGGTAGGTACGGGTGAGATTAACGAGTATAATGATGCACCAGATGCTGTCTACTACTATTTTGATATCTATGCAAAGTATCGTGGTGGTGAGTATCCAATCCTCCCTAATGGTACCTATACTTTTGATAGTCGCAATAGTAAGGATATTGGCACTTTCACAGCTGAGTATAGCAAAGCGCATATTAATAACCAATATGGCGTTGCTGATATAGAGTTCGTTATTGTTTCTGGCCAGGCAACTGTAACCGACAATAAGTTTGAGGCTCAACTTACCATGTTGGATGGCACTGTTCATCATGTGGTTTACGAGGGAGAACTCTATGTCCCTTATATGGTAGAGGGTACTCCTGAGGTTGCAACAACCCTTACCGAGGATTATACTTTCGACCACAGTGGTGCTACACTCCGCCTATTCTACTATGGCGACTACTATGGTTGTGGCAAGGATTTATGGTCACTACACCTTATGGAGAGTACAAACCCTATCAATGGCGACTATGTTATGATTGATATTATCACTGATGGTCTTAATGAAGGTGCATCAAAGGAGAATGTTGAGGGTACATATACCGCATGCTCTGACCTTGATATCAAGCCAAACTCATTTATCACTGGCGTAATTGAGGGCAGTAAGTATATCTATTCATGGCGTTTTATCAGCGAGGAGGATTACATCATTAATGGTAATGGTCGTGTGCCTATGAGCGATGGTGAAATTAAGATTGAGTTTGACGGCAACAACTTTGTTGTGAACTTAGACTGTGTGGATGATGCTGATAACAAATTCGCCGGTAAGTTCGAAGGTGCTGCAATTGAGATTTACGACCGTTCAAAATAATAATCTTTGACAATATAGAATAAGAGAGGTTGTCTAATAAGTCAAAATTTTTCGATTTTGTTTTTTTGAATACTTATTAGACAACCTCTTTATTACTATCGAGTCTGTTTTAGGGCCTCCTCAGCAGTCATGGTAGTAATGAGTATCACGCCATTTACACCTCTGAAGCCATACATATTCGAACCCTTGATAATCTCCACAGACTTAACATCGTGGATATTTATATAGTCGAGATTACACTCAACTCCGTCGCAGAGGATTAATACCCCCGAAGAGCTGTTTATCGAGTTCTGTGTCATTAGGCAGAGTTCACCATTGATATACTTCAACCCCGGATAACACATCATTATCGCCTTGCGCAGGTCGTTGGTACCTGCGGCACGAAGTCTCTCGCCCGAAATTCCAGATGAGTAGTCAAGACTCTCTCTACGCTTAACATAGCCAAAACCATAGTTCATCAGCTCCTCAGATTCGTTGTAGTTCGCAACCTCTCCTGCCTCGGCAAGCACTATATGGATGCTCTTATGCCCCTCCAGCTCAATTATCGTGGTATCACGCTTGTAAATAATATAGAGTACATCATCATCCTTTATATCCGTAAGACCAAATCTGCCCTTACCATCTGAGCGTGTGCGCTTATCACTCCCCTTAACAGCAATATTCGCCTTGATACCCTTGCCGTCGAGTCCGACGATAAGACCGTTGAATGGCTCCTGTGCCATTAACTCTGCTGTGACAAGGAACATTGAGACAAAAACTAAAACTCGTTTCATAATCTAAGTTGCTTTTATTCGTAGTAAAGTTAGTAAATTTTGTTTAATTGATGTTTAAGGATGAAAAAATTGTTTAGTTCTTAAAAAAATTTATTATCTTTGCGATATCGAAATAAGGTTTATTTACTATTAAATATAAAGCATTATGAAAGAGGCTATTGCAATTCTTACAGGTGGCGGTCCTGCACCGGGTATGAATACCGTTGTTGGCTCTGTTGCTAAGACATTCCTTGCTAAGGGTTATCGTGTCATTGGTCTTCACTATGGCTACTCAGGTTTGTTCAACCCAAATCCACGCTTCGAGGATTTGGATATGTTCCGTGTGGACTACATCTTCAACCAGGGTGGTTCATACCTAACAATGAGCCGTTTCAAGCCAGCAGATGAGGACTTCGAGAAGAATTTTAATCTTGACTTCTTCAAGGAGAACAACATCAAGTTGTTGGTAACAGTGGGCGGTGACGATACAGCATCAACAGCTAACCGCATCGCTAAATTCTTGGAGGCTAAGCAGTATCCTATTGCCAACATCCATGTTCCTAAGACTATCGACAACGACCTTCCATTGCCTGCAGGTATGCCTACATTCGGCTACCAGTCAGCAAAGAATGCTGGCTCTGTAATTGGTCGTGCCGTATATAACGATGCTCGTACATCGGCTAACTGGTTCGTTGTAGCAGCCATGGGTCGCTCAGCAGGTCACCTTGCATTTGGTATCGCGTCTGCTTGCCACTACCCAATGATTATCATCCCTGAGATGTTCAATAAGACCAAGATTACCATCGACAAGATTATCAGTCTTATCGTTTCATCTATCGTGAAGCGTAAGATTATGAACATGGACTACGGCGTAGCTATGGTATCTGAGGGCGTATTCCATGCTCTTGATCAGGAGGAGATCCTAAAGTCTGGAATACAGTTCTCTTACGACGACCATGGTCACCCAGAGCTTGGTAAAGTCTCTAAGGCCGAGATGTTTAACACTCTTCTTGAGAAGCGTTGCAAGGCTCTTGGCGTTAAGGTTAAGTCGCGTCCAGTGGAGATTGGCTACGAGGTACGCTGCCAGACTCCATGTGCCTTCGACCTTGTATACTGCTCACAGCTCGGTATGGGTGTGTATAAGCTCTTCTCTGAGGGTAAGACTGGCTGCATGGTATATATCAGTCAGGAGGGTTATGTATCTCCTCTCTACCTCAAGGATCTTCAGGACCCTGAGACAGGCAAGATTCCACCACGCCTCGTAGATATCAACGCTGATAAGATTCATCAGGTTATCGACAACCTTATGCACTATATTACACCAGAGGACTATGAGGCTGCCAAGGCATACCTTCCAAATCCGGAGGAGTATGATTTTCGTCGTATCCTCAACTGGTAATTTTCGATTATAAGGGCGCATCTGCGACCTATCCTAAAAGTAAGACCCCACGGGCTGTACTTCGTGTACTATCCCGTGGGGATCTTCATTTACGATAGGCCACATCTGCAACCCTTCTAATCAAAAATTCGGTCGTGGTGCTGATTGACCGTCATACTTTTTGACCTATCCTAAACAAAACATCGTGGGCTGTAGGTTTAACTACTATCCCAAGTGGGTTACTTTTGTGATATACCACATAGCACGACTTCTGACAAGAAATTGGGTTGTGCTACCCTGTATGTTTATATATCGCTTGGAACAAGCGAAACCATTACTAATTACTCTCTACTAATTAC
>JAFXBB010000116.1 GCA_017521945.1 Alistipes sp.
CCACGCAACATGGTTGAGGGTGAACTTATGGGCGCACCTATGATTGTCCTCGACTATGAGTATGTAGACATCTATGTAAACCCAACCAACTACCTCATCGAGGGTTGGAATCAGAAGAAGGAGATTAAGGACAACCTTGCCCAGACGGCTATCGCCTCTTTGAAGAAGGCATACGAGATGGATCCAAAGCTTGAGTCTAAGATTGCAGCAGTAGCTCTTAACCTTGCAAACGCATTGATGCAGCAGGGTGATGCTCTTAACAGCGTAGGTCGCATCCTTGATGCTGCTGAGTGTTTCGAGCTTGCTTACCGTGCTGAGAGCATCGTTCCATCAACAACAGCCAATGGTGACAACATCTTCAACTCAGGTATGCTCTGGACTATGCACGCTGCATCTCTTCAGGGTGAGGAGGCTATGGCTGCCTTTGCTAAGGGCGAGCAGCTCTTTAGTGAGGTTATCGCAAAGGGCTACACTGATGCTAATGGTAACATCTACTACTACCTCTTCCACTGCTACTATGGTCAGAAGGATAAGAACAGCGAGGAGTATCTTCCAAAGGCTAAGGAGGCACTACTTACAGGTATCAAGCTCTTCCCTAAGAACAACACTATCCTTGATGGTCTTATGCAGTTCTACACTGCAGAGGAGGGTGTAGGTGACCCAGCAGAGCTTACATCAATGATTGAAAACTCACTTAAGGATGACCCTACAAACTACGATTTGTGGTTCGGTCGCGGTCGTGTATACAACGCTATCAAGAACTATGACGAGTGTATCAAGTCATTCGAGAAGTGCGCAGAGCTTCGTCCAGATGCCTTCGATGCTAACTTCTACATGGGTTACTTCATCATCGAGAAGGCAAATGATGCTGTAAATAGACTTAACAGCAATACAGGCATGAGCTACGATGAGTACGAGATTGAGAACTCAAAGATTAACCTCATCTATGCTGAGGCTATTCCATGGTTGGAGAAGGCTCACGCTATCAACCCATCTGATGTTGCAACCATCGAGTACCTCAACTCATTGTGCTTCCGCCTCCGCGATATGGATGGTATGATGGATAAGTACAACAAGTACCACGAGTTGTTCTTGCAGACTCGATAAACCATAAATTGTTAAAACAACTATGGCTGACCCATTTTCTTAGGTCAGCCATAGTTATTTTTATGAGTGCTGTGGCTTGGAGATACTCCTTTGGGTTGTTGGCGAGGGTATTGCCTACATCTTAGGCGCTGTGCTTTACAACTTCAAGAAGATACCCTACATTCACTCCATGTTCCACCTCTTTGTTATTCTCGGCGATATCTGCCACATGATAGCTACATGGAAGGTTATAGAGATGTTTATAGTAGTTCCTCAAGCTTTTGGAGCAGTGGTGTAAAATCTGAGTGGGCATCGGCGAACTCATCGTAGGAGTGTTCCGAGTGTCCCTCCTCTGGAACATCTGAGATATACTTTACCACCACAACAGGGATATTATCGTATAGCTCTGCAACCTGACATATCGCAGCAACCTCCATATCGAAAAGACCGCAATCGACACCAAAGCGCGCCTTAACCTCGCGGATAATATCTGCATTTACAAACGAGTCGCCTGTAAATACCGTCTCAGGGTCTTTGCCCTGCAACATACGGGGATCGGTAATCTCAGGGCAGAAGTTTTCGGGGATGATAGCGTCGTGGTGTATAGCGCGGCAAGGCATAACGATATCGCCCTGCTTGCGACCAAGAGCCGAGGCAGCAAAACCCACAACAGCCAACATATCATACCTCTCCTTGGCGAGGGTCAAGGCGCGTGCCACTCCCGCAGAGGAGAGAGCCTTGCCGATACCCACCTCAACTAAATCGTAGGCGTGCTTCAATCCCTGAGCCTTATCCAACGCATAGCGCATTGCACGGTACTCGCGTGCTGTAGGCGCACATATCAATACTCGCATACTACCACCACTTCTCATATACATTTGCAATACCGCGCTCGGCAGCCTCATCGGCAGTAAAGAGCGTGCGCATATACTCCGCCATGGCAGCATTTGTAGAATCTATAGCATACAAGCCAGGGTTACCGCACTGTATCTCGTTGAGTCCCACAATATCCGATGCCGACTTTAGTGGAAACACCTCTTTATAGACCTTAGCCAAAGCCTCGCGAATATCCTCAGCCTCAACATTCTGCATTGTAGAGAGGTAGAAACCCGTTTTGCAACCCATAGGACAGAACGACACGATAGATGAGCCAATCTTCTCATCAAGGCGTAGGTAGTAGGCCATAAGATGCTCAATAGTATGCACCTCGCCAGAGCCAAGTGGAGCGTGAGCCATAGGTGCGCGGAAGCGCAAATCCCATGAGCGCACCGCATACTCCTCATTTATTGTATATACCGAACGCAAGTATAGACCTGCGTCAAGCGTACGATGATCAACATCGAACGACGAAACAATACTCTTCTTCATAGTGTTATTATTATATTTTAATGCACAAAGATACGAATTTTTCTACCAAAACATTATCTTTGCAGATATTTCTAATGCATAATAACATATATGAAGAACTCCGCTATAACCAACACATCGACAGAGCGTATCATCTTCCTTGACTATCTGCGTGTTGTTGCATGCTTCATGGTGATATTGGTACACTGCATCGAGCCCTTCTACCTCAATGCCGAGGGTACATACATAGCAACCCGTAGCGATGCACTTTGGGTAACAGCCGTAGACTCCCTACTGCGTATTGCCGTACCCCTGTTTGTTATGGCATCGAGCTATCTACTTATGCCCCTTAAGAGCGATACATCAACATTCTATCGTCGTCGTTTCGAGCGCGTTGCAATACCCTTCATCGTGTGGTCATTGGCCTACGCCTTTATCCCAATGTGGGGTTCGGGTGGTGATGTTGCTATAGTCGACAACCTCAAGCAGCTTAGTGTCAATCTTATGTGGCATAGCGGGCATCTATGGTATATATATATGCAGATAGGTCTATACCTCTTTATGCCAATACTCTCTCCTTGGTTAGAGCGTGTATCAAAGCGAGGTGAGAGAGCCTTTATCCTTATATGGCTCTTTAGCACTGCTGTACCCTTCTTCCGTGAGCTTGCACTTTCAATTCGTGGCACTGCCGAGGTGTGGGGTGAGGCGAGTTGGAACGAGTTTGGGCTACTCTACTACTTTAGTGGCTTTATAGGCTATGTCGTAGCTGCAGACTACATCCGCAAATATGTAGATTGGAGTGCTAAAAAGAGTATTTGTGTGGCACTGCCATTGATTATTGTGGGATATATAGCAACAGCTCTGCCTTTCTACCTACAACTACCTGACAACTACCCTGTTATCGACACCATTGACTTAGCTGCTAAGTTGGAGCTTAGCTGGGACTTTACCGCGACAGGCGTAGCTCTTATGACACTTGGTGTATTCCTACTCTTCAAGCTCATCAAGCGTCCAACCGCGAGATACGCCATCATAGGCGATATTTCGCGTCTTAGCTATGGCATCTACCTGCTACACATGTTCGTACTTGTTGCCGTATTTGATGTTGTTAGCTCGTGGTGCTTAGGCACTCCGTTAACCATGTTCCTATCGGCAGCTCTAACCTTCATAGTAGCTGCCCTATTGACAAAACTCATATCGCTACTTCCCAAAAGTAATTATCTAATTGGTTAGCATGGACTTCCGTACAGAGATAAAAATTGCTCCATGGAGCGAACAGATAGACTACAACGATAGGATTGTATGCCTCGGCTCATGCTTTGCTACAAACATCGCTCGCAGGCTTCAAGAGTCAAAATTTCAGGTCGTGGACAACCCCACAGGCATACTCTTCAACCCTGCATCCATAGCCAGGAGCGTGCGTCTTATGACTAAGCAATACACCATAAACAATAGCGATATCTTCGAGCGAAACGGACGCTATGTGAGCTATCTCTTCCACTCCTCAATCTCAGGCTCAACACCCACCGAGGCTATAGATAAGATGAACAGCGCACTACACAACGGAGCTAAAGCTATCGACTCAGCATCGCTGATAATCATCACCCTTGGCAGTGCCTATGTGTGGCGCGATATGAGTGGTGAGGTTGTAGCTAACTGCCACCAAATGAGTTCAAAAAAATTCACCAACGAACTTTTAAGCGTAGAGCATATAACCGAGAGCCTCCGAGAGATTGTAACCCATACAAAGGCGAAAATACTCTTCACAATAAGTCCCGTGCGTCATCTAAACGATGGTTTAGAGGGTAACTCTCTAAGCAAGGCGCTCCTTCGTGTGGCTGTGGATAACATCATCAAAGAGCATCCCAATAGAGCAAGTTATTTCCCATCGTATGAGATAGTTATGGATGATCTGCGCGACTACCGCTTCTACAATGAGGATATGCTTCATCCATCCTCTCAGGCGGTAGATTATATTGCCGAGAAGTTCTTCGAGGCGGCACTTAGCAACAGAGCAAAAAGAGTAAAAAACTCTGTTATGGAGATTGTACAAGCACGCGCCCACATAGCTCATAATCCCCAAAGTGAGGGTTATCGTAACTTCTGCGCTACACAGCTAAAGGCAATTGAGGAGCTTGCAGATATAGATTTTTCGGAAGAAAAGAGCTATTTCGAGCAGATGTTACAAATAAATTTGTAACTTTGGCGAACTTTTGATATAGAGATTATGAGATTTAAGATTATACGCACACTCTCCATAATTGCCGTTGCACTTGCAAGCTACACCACAGCCATGGCCGAAAAGCCTCACTTAGTGGTCAATATCGTGGTTGGCTCACTCCGTGACAGCGACCTCGACCGCTACTCATCCAACTTCTCGGATGGCGGCTTTAAGCGACTTATGCAGGAGGGCGTAAGGTATCACAACGCCATGCTTGACTACGCCAACACCTCAACCGCTGCGGGCTTGGCTACCATAGCCACAGGCAGTGACCCCGCAACACACGGTGTAGTAGGAACAAATTGGTGGAACTATGTTGACGGCTCATACATGGAGCTTATATTCGATGGCAATGCACAAGCCGTAGCACCAAGTACAGGCACAGGCAAGTATTCGCCACACCGCCTCAACGCCCCAACAATCGGAGATATGCTCATTATGCACAACAACCAGAGCAAGAGTTGCACTATCGCCATTGACCCCGTATCGGCGATTTTGCTAACAGGCAAGCATGGTGTAGGCTACTGGGCGGAGAGCAAGCAGACACATTGGACAACCTCTTCGGCATATATCCAAACACTTCCAAGATGGATTGCAGAGTACAACCGCGAGGGTCAGAACAGCATGTACCACATGAAGCGCTGGCGACCTCTCTACACTGCTCAGCACTATACAAATTCAGAGGTGGCTGTAATGGAGGGTATAACTGCCAAGCCTACGACGCTTATCAAAGATATAGACCTCACCCTCGCCAACACCGACTTTGGCAAGATGTGCTACACCCCAGCTGGCAACTCCATGGTGCTAAAGTTTGCATTTCAGTATATCACTAAGGAGGCATTGGGCAAGGATGAGCATCCCGACATCCTCAACATATCGCTCGACACAGCACGCTACATCGCCGAGACCTACGGCACAGAGTCTATGGAGTATGAAGATATGCTCTACCGTCTGGATAAAGACATCGAGGATTTCCTCGTAAAGCTATATGCACAGTTTAAGCACAAGGAGCATGTTGTTGTAACACTCAGCTCATACCATGGCACATCGCCCTCGTACAACATCAAGGGTGATGCACCTCGTGAGCGACTAAATATCGGACAGATGGAGGTATTGGTAAATGCTTTCCTCGGTGCTAAGTATGGCTCGGATAGATATATCCTCGGCTTTGCCAACAAGGCGCTATACCTCAACCACACACTCATTAATAGCAAGCGTTTGGATTTGGCAACAATACGCGAGGAGGTTGCGACATTTTTACTACAGATGCGTGGCATATCTTCTGCAGTATCTGCCACGGCTCTACGCAACACCTGCTTTGGCGAGGGTCGCAGCCGTCTTATGCAACAGAGCTTCTACCCCACCCGTTCTGGCGATGTAATTATCGACCTTATACCCGGCTGGATTGTTGAGCAGGAGGATATGCGCTCATCATCTGTTGGTGGCTACAACTACGATAGAAATGTTCCCCTTATCATCTACCGCAGTGGCAATACCCTGAGTGTGGAGCGCGAGGTTAGCATCGAGGCTTTGGCACCAACATTGGCATATATGCTCGACATAGAGCGTCCATGGGCAGCAACCGAGCCTGCATTATGGGAGTTTCGAGAGAATATAGATTAAATTACAGATAGAAATGACACAGGATAAAATTCAAGAGGAGATAATCGAGGAGTTCTCGATGTTTGACGATTGGTTGGATAAGTACGACTACATCATCAGCCTTAGCGAGAGCCTACCAGCCATAGACCCTGCAAAGCGCACCGACAACTACCTGATTGAGGGTTGTCAGTCGAGAGTGTGGGTATCATCCGAGCTTTATGATGGTAAGATGAGATATACGGCAGATAGTGACGCAATAATCACCAAGGGTATCATTGCCCTGCTTATTCGTGTTATGGATGGTCGCAGCCCTGAGGAGGCGGCAAACATCGACCTATACTTTATCGACGCCATAGGTCTTGGCGAGAACCTATCACCCACCCGCAGCAACGGACTTCGTGCAATGATTGCACAGATGAAGCTCGATGCGCTTGTATATTCACAGAAAAACGAGTAATAAGATGACACCAGAAGAGATACTATCAATCGAGAAGAGCATCGTTCTTACACTCAAAAACATATACGACCCTGAGAAACCCGTAAACATCTATGAACTCGGTCTTATATATGAGATAAACTTCGACCCATCTGGCACCGCTGACATTATCATGACCCTCACTGCACCAAACTGCCCTATGGCAGACCAGCTTCTTGCTGATATTCACCGCGAGGTAAGCAAGGTGGATGGCGTAAAGAGTGTAAATATCACTCTCACATTTGATCCTCAGTGGGATAAGTCGATGATGACCGAGGAGGCGCTATTGGAACTCAACCTATTCTAATATATTTGAATGACACCTCTTGGTACCATAACAGAGTGCAGTGCATATATCTTAGGGCTTGATGCAGCCAAGCGCACCAAGCTCTTTGAGCGTCTGTTTAGGGAGCGCATGAACCTCAAGCAGTTAGTCATAATGGATATATTCCATTCTTCGGGCGAGGAGTGGAATCAGGCACTATACACTACCCTCTTTAAGTACCTCGGCAGCACCCACAATGGCGTGTCTATGGAGCGACTATCAAAGGTTGTAACATACACTATGTTAGCCAAGGAACGAGGTGAATTGAGAACGCTCGAAGCACTGCTCTTGGGTGGCTCTGGTCTACTCGACCTATACCCTGACGATGGCTATATCAAGATGCTAAAGTTGGAGTTTAGTCACTTAGCCGCAAAGTATAATATCACTCCTATGAGTGCCGAAGAGTGGCAACTGCATGGCATCTACCCCAATACTCACCCCACACTCCGCCTTCTGCAGTTCGCAGCATCGATGTATAAGCAGAGTATCTCGTTTAGCGCAGCAATGGAGTGTCGCACACGCAAGGATGTTCATAGGCTCTTCTCGGGATGTGCATCGGAGTATTGGCTCGATACATTCTATTTAGGTAGGGGCAAGGTTGATGCCTCGGCTCGCATAGGTTCATTTACGGGCGATTTACTTGGCATAAATGTTATAATACCTACGCTTATTGCCAACGGACTCTACATGGAGGATCGGGGATTGATTGCGCGTGCTATGAATTTAGCCAAGAGCATACCTACGGAGGATAACCGATACATCAAGATGTGGCAAACGCCCGATGCACCTATCTCAATATCAGCCATAGATTCACAAGCCTTGCTTCACCTATCGCGCACCTACTGCGAGAATAGAGAATGCCAAAAGTGTTGGGTATATAGGATTGATGCTATAAAGTAGTAGTCTTATCGTAAACCTCCTCTATCCTATCACACATTGCACCCCAAGAGAAGCGTTTACGCTCATGGGTCATATTATCCGCAAAGCGGATTAGGTTATCCCCATCGTATATTTGTGATAGTGCCTCAGCCACACCCTCAACAGATGGCGCGCACACATATCCCACACGGTCGTTAGGTATAATCTCCGCAAGCCCACCTACATCGGTAACAATCACAGGCGTGCAGAAGTTATAACATATCTGCGTCACACCACTCTGCGTAGCTGTCTTGTAGGGCAGCACCACACAATCCGCCGCCGAGAAGTAGTATTTTACTCTGTCGTCGGGAATAAAGTAGTCGTGCAGAACGATATCCTCCTTCAAGCCAAGCCGCTCGATAATCGAGATATACTTATCGCGCGAGGCATAGAACTCTCCCGCTATAAGGAGTTTATGCCCCTCTCTACGGAATTTTGCCCACGCCTCAAGAAGCGTATCAAGCCCCTTATAGTCGCGAATAAGTCCAAAGAACATGGCATAGCGCACCGCAGGGTCAAGCTCCAACTCCTTGCATGCCTCATCGCGCTCCACACGCTCTCCGAAGTTTTCGAACATAGGATGTGGCGAGAAGAGTGCCGGCGAGGAGGTGTATGTTTTAAGCTCACTATGCACCTGCTCGGACATATATACAAAGCCATCTACAGAGTTGAGAAAGAAGCGGTTGAAGGGTCTATCTATGATATGATGTTCGTGAGGCTCGACATTATCAATCTGACAGATAACCTTAGTGTGGTTATTTCTACGGGCAAGACGCGCTATAGAGCCAAAGCATGGCGCCATAAATGGTGTCCAATACTTCATCAACACAATATCGGGTTTCGAGATACACAACTCTCTACCCACACTCCACCACGAGAGTGGATTTATGGTCGACACCCTACGCCTTATACTCAAATCATCAGGGGCAGGCGTATCTACCGTCTGGCTCTTTCCGGGGAATAGCAGTGAGGGGTATTGCAGCGTAAATGTAAGGATATCAACCTCATAGCCTCGCGACTGAAACTCGCGCGCCATGGTCTCCATTATGGAGGCTAAGCCACCGCGATAAGGGTGTGCGGGACCAACAATTGCTATTTTTAACTTTCGAGCCATAACCCCTACTTAAACTCTATCTTAGCACGACAGAGCGTCTTGCCAGAGTTAGAGGTTATCTCAAACTGCCAGATACTACCCTCCGAGCAACTACCCACACTCAACACCTCACCATAGCGAGCCTCTGCGATAAAGTTGATATCGAAACGCATACCGTTATTATTTTCGATTAGCTCAATCGGTAGCGCATCAAACATAAGGTCTATGTAACGAAGTGTATTTACATGGCGGTTAAAGTCTATATCGCTATACGCCACAGGTCGGGAACTCTCGTTTTGCGGCTCTATGGCACGAAGGCGAGCAGGCATAGCAATTGGCGATGGCTCATCCACCATTGCACTCTGGTAGACATCCTTCAATTTGGTCATATCCACCGCCTGACGACTCTTCATATCGAGCATACACCACTGCGAGACACCCATAGCACAGAGCGTATCATGCTGATACATACGGAAGTTACGCGTTGATGATAGACGGTTAAACTCATTTACCCATGTATCCACCTGAACATCCTCATACTGCTTAGGCTGGGTCTTAATCTCAACAGCCAAACGCGACAGCACCCATGTTACGGAGTCTCCCTGCAAGGCATCAACGCCGAAGCCCTTACGATGCGCATCTATACCCGCCACATTGAGCATATAGTTGATTATCGAACTTGCAGATGCACGCAATGTAAAATCGACATCTTGGGGCTGAATAGTAAAGTTATATGATGTAATCTCTGCCATAATAGCTGATAATATTTCTCTGCAAATGTAATAAAAAG
>JAFXBB010000117.1 GCA_017521945.1 Alistipes sp.
CAGCGCCGCGATTAAGCGAGGGCAGAGGCTGCTTGCAGACTATGCCGAGCGTGAGCGGTGAAAAGGAACTTAAGCCTAAAACTACATCTTTTTATTCACTCTCTTAGGTTATGGGGGCTGGCCAAGTTACTTTTTAGTCAGTCCCCAAAGAGTAACCTCTCAAGCTCCTCCATACTCGATACTACGGTTGTGGCACCAGCATCGTATAGCTCCTGGGCAAAGCGGAAACCCCACGATACTCCTATGGAGGCGATGCCTGCAGCCTTGGCAGTGCGTATATCTATGCCTGAGTCGCCAACCATGACACAACGCTCGCGAGGAGTGTCGCTCTTGTGGAGGATGTTGTTGACAATCTCTGGGTCGGGCTTGAGTGGTGCGCCCTCGCGATTACCCTCCACTGCAACAAAATCTATATCGCCGAAGAATTTCGATACAAGCCTATCGGTGCCTTGTTGGAACTTATTGGAGGCCACGGCGAGCTTTATGCCTCTACTCTGCAACTTGCGTAGAAGCTCAGGCATGCCCTCATAAGGTACGGTGTGGCGGTCGATGTTATCTACATAGTAGCGGCGGAACTGTGTGACACACTCCTCAACATATTGCTCATTCTCAGCAAGATGCTTAGGTAATGCGCGCTCCACAAGTCGCTTGATGCCACCGCCCACCATCTGTCGGTACTCGGCATTAGTATGCAGGGGTAGATTGCGCGAACGCATAACATAGTCTACAGCATCCGCCAAGTCATCAATGGTGTTTAGTAGCGTGCCGTCTAAATCAAAAATAATAAGTTGCTTCATATCTATGAGGGACTACAAATAAGGGGCCAACCATAAGTAGTCAGCCCCTTTAGATATATGTAATTTATTGATTAGAATCGGTATGCAATTGATAAGCCTGAGCCAATGTATGTGCCAAAACCTCCAATTAGGTTGATTCCAGGGGTGACATCTACAGAAAGATCGATAGGCGCACCGTTGAACTTAATACCGAAATGAGCAGTACCTACAACGCCCAAGTTTACAAAACCGCCAACACCAAGGTTGCCGCCGACACCAGCATCGAAGAACCACTTACCTACGCTTGGAGTCCAATTCCACTCAGCAATCTCCCAGTTGTAGATGCCTGTGATGTTTACATGGTTGCCGCCAAAACCAAGACGACCCTCAATGTAGTTGCCACCAAGACCAACCTTACCTACAAGGTCAAAAGCTGTACCTGAACCAACACGAAGACCTACATTGTTCTCCTGAGCAGATACTGCAGTCACAGCAAACAATGCTACGAGTGCTACCAAAAATTTCTTCATAATTCCGAATGTTTTAGTTAATTAAACTGTTTTTTCGAATACAAATATAACAAATAATTCCTACAACTCAAAGAAATATCGTAAAAAGTTTATTTGGTAGCCGCTTTTACATATTTATACTTAGGGGTGTAGAAGCTGTTTTGAATTTTATTTCGAGAGTATTTGGAAAGGGTGATTAAGGGGAAGTTAGGGAAGTTAGGGAATTTAGGGAAATTAGGGAAGTTAGAGAATTTAAGGAAGTTAGAGAAGTTAGGGAAATTAGGGAATTTAGAGAACTTAGTGAATAAACTCTCTAAACTCACTAAACTCACTAATCTCACTAATCTCCTTAATCCCTTACCCCCCCCTAAAATTCAAGTCTCCTATATCATCGCCTGAGGCTTAGGCGTGGCTGTATCTTTCGACTGTCTCGGCAGTTATGCGATCATCGCTAAGAATGATAAGTCGCTCGACAACATTGTGTAACTCGCGGATGTTTCCTGTCCATGGGCGGGAGCTGAGAATATCTATAGCCTTATCCTCGATGCACTTTGTCGAGATGTTGTGGCGCGAGCATATCTCCCCTATGAAATGCTCAACAAGAAGTGCTATATCGCTACGACGCTCCCTAAGAGGTGGTACATCAATCTCTATGACGCTAAGGCGATGGTAGAGGTCTTCGCGGAAGTGACCAAGGCGTATTTCGTCGCGTATATTCTTATTCGTGGCAGCCACAACACGCACATCTACAGCTATATCCTTATCGCCGCCCACGCGTGTTATCTTATTCTCCTGCAGGGCGCGAAGCACCTTTGCTTGAGCCGATAGTGACATATCGCCAATCTCATCCATAAAGAGTGTACCTCCATCCGCCAACTCAAACTTACCCTTGCGTTGTTTGACTGCGGAGGTGAATGACCCCTTCTCATGACCAAAAAGTTCGCTTTCGATAAGCTCGGCGGGTATTGCGGCGCAGTTGACCTCAATGAATGGTGCCTCGGCACGCGTACTTTTAAGGTGCAACCAGCGGGCAACAAGCTCCTTGCCTGTGCCATTCTCGCCAAGCACCAAAACGCGGGCATCCGACGGTGCAACACGCTGTATCATGTTGCGCACATGCTCAATAGCCTCGGAGTTGCCGATGATAGGCTGTGTGGCACAATTCGTGCGTTTAATGGAGTGGCGTGTGGGTCGGCGATAAGGCGCATTGTCCGAGTGTAGGGCGCGTAGGGTGGTAAGAAGTCGATTCATATCTAATGGTATGGTCAGGTAGTCGATAGCACCATGGCGTAGGGCATCCACCGCAGAGTCCACATTTGGTTGGCGGGTTATGACAATCATAGGAAGACCTATATCTTCCAGCTCCATCTCACCATCGATAATGGCTGCATCGAAGTGGTCTGAGGAGCATAGCTCGGTGGCCGAATCGATACTTGATGTCTCTATGGTCGCAAAGTTCTCAAATTGTAGTCGCTCGCTAAGAGAGTTAAGCATGCTTTTGGAGCGAGAGAGAAGTAAAATTTTTGTCATAGTTTGTATATGTAAATAATTTTTAGTTACTTTGTATGCTCAATATATACCTATGTAGATATATGTATATCCTGTTGAAGGATGAGAACGCAAGATGTAGGCTTTATCTCAGAGTTGCAACAATTCGGTGCATTATGACCCAAAACCGATGCGCGATTGGTCGTTATCTACTACAGCTATGTGCGAGCATATCTTAATTGAACGGATATCATTATGAAAAAGAATTATAACTATACACGACGCAAGTTGTTCCTACCTGAGTATGGTAGGCATATACAGGAGATGATTGATTCGTTGCTGCTCATTGAAGATAGGCATGAGCGTACACGACAGGCTAAGGCGGTGATTGCTGTTATGGGTAACCTTAACTCAGCATTGCGCGACTCGGAGGATTTCAAGCATAAACTCTGGGACCATCTATTCATAATGTCGGATTTTAAGTTGGATGTCGACTCTCCATACCCACAACCATCACGCCAAGAACTAACACTCGCGCCTAAAAAGTTGCCCTATTCGCAGTCGCGAGTGATGTTCAAACACTATGGTAAGTATGCTGAGCGTTTTGTGCGAGCTATAAACGAGAGGGGAGCATCGGGAGCAAGTTCTAATGGCATGATCGATATTGGTCGCTACTTGCGTGCGCAGAGTTTTGAGTTCAATAACGAGCATCCCCACAACGACTCAATAATCCGAGATATGCGTCTTATGGCGGGTGGAAATATTGAGGTTGACCTATCAGGGTTGGTAACCCTTAGGAGTGAATATTGCAAGCAACCTCAGCGTAATCATAAGCGCAAGGGCGTTACCCAGCAGCGCAATGGTCGCAAGATGCAGCGTAATACCAAACCTCAGCAGAGAACAAAGTAGTATATAAGATGAAGAGATTGATATTTGCCATCTTGATGGTAATAGGCATGGTATCGTGTGCCACTAATTCAAACAAAACAAATACAACAATTTCGGGACGCTTCGTAGGTAGTGGCGTGGATAGCGTATGGCTTGAGCGTGTATCGGATGATTTCGATATCCCTGAAAGGGTGGCTGTGGCACAATTGGAGGATAATGGAGCTTTTCGTTTTGAACTAAATATCGATAGTGAGGAGACACCTCGTTTCTACAGACTTAGATATCAAAATGGGGGTCGTCCTGTGACTTTGGTGGTGGCCCCTGAGGATAATATCGCCCTTGAGTCGGTAGGAGATATATTCCTTAACTATGAGGTAGAAGGCTCCGAAGAGTCGAAACTTATACAAGAGTTTAACCGCAGCTATTTCAGTGCGTGTGACCGTCTTGCCCATATCGCAGAGGGGCTTGGCACCCACATTATGTATAACCCGCGCGAAGCATACAAGGCTGCGCAGGAGGCTATTCAGTCTCAGGTGAGCTTTGTTGGCTCTCATCCCAATACGCTTGCAGCGTTCTATGCTATGCGTCACACAGTTGCCGAGCAGTATATACCACAACTTGATGGTTATGGTATATCGGTAATACACTATCGTACGGTACTCGAAGGTATTGCGGCAAAGTATCCCAAGTCGCCATATATCGCAATATTGGAGCGCGAGATTGCCGAGGCAGAGACTATGATAGAGCTTATAGGCAATGTGCAGCTCGCCTCATACCCAGATATTGAACTTGAGGATATGTATAAGAGAAAGCATAAGCTATCGGAGTTGGATGGCAAGGTGGTGTTGCTCTACTTTTGGACCTTGGAGAGTGCGCTCTGCAACAACATAAATGCCGAGCTTAAGGAGCTATATGCAAAGTATCATGATAAAGGTTTCGAGGTCTACCATGTATCGGCAGATAGCGATATTGCCGTGTGGATTGAGGCGGTACGCCAGCAGCAGCATCCATGGATTTCGGTCTTTGGTGGTGGTAGTATGGATGTATTCACACTCTATAATGTTGTAAAACTCCCTACAGCATATCTTATTGACCGCAATGGCGATATGAGTGTGGCGCCGCTAAAGATGAATGCCTTGGAACGCGAACTAACGCGCATATTGTAGTATGATATATTTCGTCTCTGATATACACCTCGGTGCAGGCTCCAAAGTTGAGGCAAGGAGTACGGAACATGCCTTCTGCCGCTGGCTCGATATGGTGGCAGAGGATGCTACGGAGATATACCTCCTCGGTGATATTTTCGACTTCTGGTTTGAGCATCGTAGAGTGGCACCCAAGGGATTTGTAAGGGTGCTTGGTCGTATTGCCGACTTGTCGGATAGGGGTGTGCGTGTGGTACTCTTTACGGGTAACCATGATATGTGGTGCAGAGATTACCTTACAGAGGAGTGTGGCGTGGAGATATACTATCATCCCAAGGTTATGACCATAGGTCGCCGTGTGGTACATATAGCCCATGGAGATAATCTGAATGTCGACAATCAACCTCTTCTAAGGGCGATGAATAGGATGTTTCGCTCGTCGCTGCTACGCTGGATGTTTAGTTGGTTGATACACCCCGATTTAGCCCTAAAGTTTGGTGCGTGGTGGAGTGGCAAGTCGCGTAAGTCGCATGGTGGAGGAGCTATATCTGTGGATATGCTTGACTACTTGGTTGAGTATGCCCGTAGGCACCATAGTGAGGATAGTCGCCCAGAGTTTTATATCTTTGGACACATGCACCTTGCACACCGTACCTCGATTGAGGGTGCTGAGGTGTTGTTTCTTGGCGATTGGTCGAGTACAACGGCTGTATATGGCGCTATGACCGAGAATGGAGAGATTGAACTAAAGAATTTTGAGATATATGAGACAATATCTTGACCTATTAGATAAGATATGCCGCGAGGGTGTGGTGCGTGGTGACCGTACAGGTACCGGTACAAAGGGTATCTTTGGCTATCAGATGCGCTTCGACCTCGGCGAGGGTTTTCCACTTATGACCACCAAGCGCCTCTTTTTGAAGGGTGTGATATATGAGTTGTTGTGGTTCTTGCGTGGCGATACCAACATCAAATATTTGGTGGATAATGGCGTGCATATATGGGATAGTGATGCCTTCCGCTACTACAACGAGCTATGTATCAAGCATGGTGTGTTGCCCGTAGATATGGATACCTTCCTTTCGGCTGTGGGTGTGGAGTCGCCTATCGAGGGGTATCGCTTTGGCGATTTGAACCATGTATATGGCTATCAGTGGCGTAGCTGGCCTACGGGTGACGGCGGCGCTATTGACCAGATAAAGCGCGTTATCGAGACTATTAAGACAAACCCTAACTCGCGCCGTATGATTGTCTCGGCGTGGAATGTTGCAGATGTGGATAGCATGGCGTTGCCACCTTGTCACACTATGTTTCAGTTCTTTGTTGCCGAGGGTAAGCTCTCGTGTCAGCTCTATCAGCGTAGTGGTGACACCTTCCTCGGTGTGCCGTTCAATATCGCATCCTACGCACTGCTTACAATGATGATAGCCAAGGAGTGTGGCTTAGAGCCAGGGGAGTTTATACATACCTTAGGTGATGCCCACCTCTATCTTAATCATCAGGAGCAGGCGGCAGAGCAGCTAAGCAGGGAGCCTCGCAAGCTCCCAAGGATGCACCTCAATCCAGATGTTAAGTCGATATTCGACTACAGCTACGAGGACTTTAGGCTTGAGGGTTATGAGCCTCACCCTGCAATCAAGGCTCCGTTGTCATTCTAAACAAAAGATAATTATGGTAAGTATTATCGTTGCCATCGCACAGAATGGCACTATAGGGGATAAGAATGCTCTCTTGTGGCATATCAAGGAGGATATGCGCTTCTTCCGCACAACAACATCGGGTCACGCCGTGATTATGGGGCGCAAGACCTTCGAGTCGCTCGGCTCAAAGCCGCTGCCTAAGCGCACAAATATCGTTGTCACCCGTCAGGATGTGGAGTTTGCGGGCGCACTTACGGCGCACTCCTTAGAGGAGGCTATACGCATGGCCGAGGGTGATGAGGAGATTTTTGTAATTGGCGGTGCGCAGATATATACCGAGGCACTTAAGTGTGCCGACAGAATGTATATCACGCGCGTGGAGCGTGACTATGAGGGCGATACTGCATTTCCCGAGATTGACTACTCGAAGTGGCGATTGGTTGCCGAGGAGCGTCATGAGCGTGGCGAGGAGTTCGACTATCCATTCTCATTCCTTACATACGATAGAGTCAAAGATACAAAGTAGGTTGAGTTGATACCCAAACAGAGGTAACGGATATCATATTAACTCATTTGCCAATTACACCTTGCCGATGTTTTTCATTATGGAGAGAGTGTATTGGGCAGATATTCTCTATATTTGGTAGGTATTTCGTGGTTGTATCCTGTTATATTGTGCAATTATTCTTATTTGTGTATATTTGCAAAAAGTGATTGTTATGATAGGGGATGTAGAATTACTCGAAAATGAGGATGTAATCAAGGGGCTACGCTGTCCATTTAAGATTCAGAAGGTAACACAGATTGCTATTACGGCTGGTGGACTATCATGTATTGTAGATTTTCACTCCTATTCACTTAAGGCTCCAGCTATGGCAATATTCCTTCCAGGACAAGTTGTGGAGTCGTTGGAGGTGGATGATGAGTTTGCTGGCCTTGGAATGATTATAAGCTCAGAATTTACCGATTCATTAAATCTTCCTGTCAGCCTTCAAGAGAGATTGTTCCTAAAGAATACGCAATTCTATGCCGTCACGCAAGAGGCGTTGGATGGGTATCTATTGTGCTACAGACAGGTGGCAGGTATCATGAAACAGGAGGATAACCCCTATTGTGAACAGATTATAAGACACCTCTTTTCGGCATATTATTATGGACTTGGCTACTATGTTCATAGCCTTTCGGCAACAGGTGCTAAGATGACTTCGCAGCAGGATATTTGCGAGAAGTTTATCGACTTGGTATCCGAGCATTTTAAGCAGCAACGCGATATAGATTTCTATGCCGATAAACTCTGTATATCTAAAAAGTACCTCTCTACACTACTCAAGCAGAATACAGGTATGACCGCTTTGATGTGGATTGAACGGTATGTCGTACTATATGCTAAGAGCTCTCTATCATCTACAAAGATGACCATCCAGCAGATTAGTGATGAGTTGAATTTTCCGTCACAGTCAGTATTCGGAAAGTATTTTAAGCGCGTGGAGGGTGTATCTCCAAAAACATATAGAGAGTCGTTAAATAATGATTAACGACTCTCTATATTATACTCTATCTCTGCAAAGATGTGGTTGGTGGCTACATCTATGACTTTACCACTCTCTATTCGTATCTTTGTGTAACGATGTCTAAAGCGTAGGTAGTTCCTTACGAGAAGCTCGACAAATGTGTTAATCTCCTTCGGAGGGCACATAGTGTCGTTGTACTCTACGGTAAGACTCCTCTTCCAATATGACACCTCCACTAAATGTCTTGTAACTCTATTGCAACGCCTATAAGCAGGATTACTTATCATAGGTGGTGGAGCTACGATGTTATCCATCGCAATACTCCTACCACCTACCTGAACAACTCTTCTATTTAGCTGTGGTATATCCTCAAATGTCTGCTTAAGCCCATACATAAGGCAGGTATGGTGTGGTGGTTCTGAAAATAGAATAGTCACCTTGCCCATTAGTACCTATTGCTCTTTGCCTCATCAATACGCTTTTGTGCAGCCTCTTGGCGAGCTTTAGCCTCTTGTAGCTGCTCCTCATACTCTCTCTGCTCAATAGCTTTGCGTGTGGCACGGTTGTTCTTTGCCTTCTGCTCCTGATAGTTGGCCTTAGCCTCTAATTTGTGAGCCTTGAAGTTCGCCTTGTCAATCTCATGCTGGCGGCGTGTACTCTCTTTCATATCGTTGAAAGCACGCTTGAAGAAGCCTACTTTCTCCTGCTTATTTGGCTCCTGAGCCTGTATCTCTGACTGTGTGCCTAACATGAGTACTGAGATACATATCGCTTTAATAAATCCCTTCATATTTATTTTATTAGTAATTATCTACTTCTTATTGCCATCGGTGTTATCCTCATCTACTTCGAGAAACTTCTCAACAAACTTATCTTCGATTTTCTTATATGTGCCTGTAACGGCATCCTCGATATTTTGGTAAGCACCTACAACCCTATTCTCAATTTTCTGGTATGTGTCAACTACCTTCTCCTCGATCTTCGACCTCTTTAGTTTTATCTTCTCCATAGCCTACTTTAATATGTTGTTAAAATGTGTATGCAACGCTTAACTTTACATTATTTGCCTTTACCCCCTTCTGTGAGCCCCAACATCCTAACTGTCGCTCATATCCTACCTTTACAGAGAATCTTGCAATATCAACACCTATAGCAGGATTGATAAATAGTGCTGCACCAGAATTTGAAATATCTGCAATAGCACCACCTCTGATATCGATGAATGGAGTTGCGAAGCTCTTCATAAAAGAGTACTTAACATCGGCAAACATCGGAATAGAGTAGGTAGCATCCCAATTATTCTCTGGAGTATAAGTCTGCTCTGTGCCTACCTCAGCGTCTGTTGCTCTTGTGTTGCTGCTCTTTCTTGTTAGCACTGCACCAAAACCTGCACCACCACCTATATAGAGTCCATTGCCGAAGCTAAAGCCGTGTGAGGTGCTAATCTCCCAACTCTTAGAGCTATCCCATCCGAGTTCGACATCTGCACGATAACCTCTTAAATAGCCCACATTCATCATATAGGTATCGCGCTCTATTCTATTTACAGTGCGTTGTACCCTTCTTAAATCGCGTTTGCTAATATCCTTGTCTGTGTTGATGATAAGGATGGTGTTATCTCCCTCTTTACAAACTTTGATACCCTCCTGCATGCTCTGTGCTGAGAGTGATGCACCTGTAAGTACCATGGCGCAAATAATTGAAATAATTCTCTTCATATCTTTGTGTTTTAATTACGCTGCAAAGGTATGGTGAGAATATTTAATAAATAATTCATATCTGCCTTCGTATTGGGCAGATATTCTTAAAATGGAGATTTTCTTGTATCTGATTATTTGTAAATTGGCATAATATACCAATTGAGAGGAATATGTGGCGTCGTCAGATATACATATTATATATTAGTACATATAATCGTACTGCGAGTAGCTCTTGTCGTACTTCAAGTCGGCAAGCGATGCAGCCTTAACACCGATGTTGAATGCCCAGCTCTTATGGTTGCCGAATGGAATCCACGAGAAGGACATCTGCCAGCAGTGGAGGTCTCGCGTTATAGATACCGAGGTCATAGACATCTTACGAGCCGAGAAGTCGTAACCTGAGTTTGCGGTAATCATGGTCTTTTCGGTGAGCTTGACGCTACCATTGAAGTTGATAGTCTGCTGGATATTCTTCTCATATCCCGTTGTTCCGTTATTGACATACTGCGCTCGATAGCTGATACTATAATTAAAACCGAAGTTCCACGGTATGGAGAAGTCGTAGTATTGACCCGCCATCCATTGTCGTCGCATAGCGGGGTTGAGCGTTCCATAAGGGTCGGACCACGAGTTGAAGTACTCGGCAGGGAATGAGGTGATATCGTTACCTGCGGTCTGGGACTTATTCTCGCGCGACTTGAAGGTGTAGCCGAAGCTCCAGCTTGTATTTTGCACTCGACCGGGCAGACCTCGCCTCCACATCAGCTTATCGTAGCGCACACCCTGAGGCGATACCTCGTAAGGGTCGAGCGTAAGCGATAGGTTGAGGGCTATATTCTGATATATCGTGCTTCGTAGCTGCACAGGGAGCGTTGATAGACGCATGGAGTCAGCAAGGAAGTTATACGAGCCGTTTATCGATATCTGATCTATAATCTTAATCTTCTTAACCGTATCCTTAGTGCGTATCTTTGCCTCCAACGACTGTGAAAGACCAAAGGTCAAAGATAGCTGCTCGCCACTACCCGGCACACCATAGGCGTTGTCGGTAAATGGAGAGTAGACCTTGAAGCGTCCTGTGGTATCGGTCTGCACCGTCTCATAGAAACCATAACGCTGACGACTGAAGTCGGGAGCGTAGCTAAAACCGAAGTTAGGGGTTATGGTATGACGCACAGCCTGTAGCTTGCGGGTTGGCTTCTTGGCGGTGTAGGTACCATATACCGTAGTGTTCGCCGATACCGATGCGTTGTAGTTGTAGAGTCGCCAGAAACCATACTCAGGCTCCAAAGTCTCAAGTGTCTTGGTCTGGTTGTTCCACTCTTGGCTCACCTTCTTGAAGTACCAACGCTCGGTGTAGTTGAACGATGGGCTGACATTGATATAGTTGAAGAGCGAGAGGCTTGTTGAGATTGGTATGGAGTGCTGAATACCGTTCTTCATGCTTTTGAGCGTCTCCTCCGTAAAGACTTTATCCTCGGTGGTGTTTACCGAGTTGGTCATCTTCATCGAGTAGCTCATCTTAATCTTTTCGTACCAGCGTGCCTTGCCTATAGCCTCCTTGCGCTTCAAGGGGTTGAAGCTCGATACATTGAATGTGATGGTAGGCATAGTCACAGCTATGGTCTTGTTCTTCGAGTTCTGAGATGCCGACATGTTCAACGACAAGGAGAATGGCGTACCCTCCCAATTCTTCGAGTAGGAGATTGAGGAGTTGGTCTGCGTGGCGAGGATATCGTTGACATTGGTTGCCGAGTAGCGGCTATAACCACTTGATGTGAGGTTTACCGATGCAGAGAATGTAGACCCGGGGTTTGCCTTAGCATCCTGTGAGTGTGACCATTGAATTTTGTAGTTGTTCTGCTCCACAAAGTCAGCCTCTCCCTTCTCACCTGTGCGGATAGCTGAGTATTGAAGGTTGAAGTTACCGCGATACTTGTATCGCTTGACATACTGCGACACGGCAGATACCTCCCACGAACCGAGGGTGTAGATACCTCCGCGTATGGCAAGGTCCATGTGGTCACTTATGGCAAAGTACCAACCAATATCTCGAATAAAAAATCCCTTCTTGTCCTCGCCGTATGTAGGCATCAGAATACCCGACTTAGGACCATTGTTGATGGGGAAGAATGCCTCTGGAATACCAGGGAAGTAGATAGGTACATCCTCCATTACAAGGTAGGCGTAGCCCGTAACAATCTTCTTGCCGGGGATAACCTTTGCCTGAGTCATGGCTATGTAGAAGTGTGGATGGTCCGTACAGTCGCAGGTGGTGTACTTGCCATCACCGATATGTATCGACTCGTCTGGATGCATCTTCACCGAACTACCAATAAGCCAGCCATCGCCCTCCTGTGTTGCAATACCCTTAATCTTAGCCTTGCGGGAGTCGAGGTTGTAGGTTATGGTGTCCATGGAGTATGGCGTGCCACCATCCGAGAACTCGGGGTGTGTGGTTGTGGGCTTGCCATCTACGCTATCTGCAGGCATGCCGTGGGCAAAGACATCCTTGGTCTGCATGTTTACACGCATATAGTCCGCCTTGAGGTTCATGCCCTGATATGTTACATCGCCCTGCTTGTAGCTATAAATCATGTTGTTCTTGGCATCGAAGACTACAGAGTCTGCTGCCTTACCCTCGATGATATCTGTGAATGTGGCGGAGCGACGGCGTTGTTTTGTTGTGTCGCGTTGAGCAGTGGATACGGTCGCACTATCTCTGGTCTGGAATAGACCAAGACCTCCCGCTCCGGCATTGGTAATGCCGAATGAGAGTGTAACGAATACTGCAACAAGCAGTATAGAGGTTAGATATTTTAAGAATAATTGTCTCAAAATTCAATAAATTTTTATAACTTTGCCGACTGAGTCGGCAAAACACCTCGGGGTGTCTATTGTGCCGAAGTTGGTGTGTTGTAGACCAATTTGGTGTTGGCATACAACAACCCGCAAATATAGTAATAATTTGCATAATTTTTATTAATTTTATGAGAAATCTCATAATCTTGCTATCACTTCTCTTGTTGCTCCCCTTTGCGGGGGAGGGTTGGGGTGTGCGCTCTATGGCACAGACGGCACCCAAGAGGGTTGTTGTCCTCGATGCGGGCCACGGTAATCCTCGCCCCGGCAAGGTGCAGAATAAGGTGCGTGAGGCGGATTATGTCTTAGATGTAACGAAATTGGTGCGAGACGAACTCGGTAGCAGAGCAAAGGGGCTTGATGTCTACCTTACGCGCAGCTGCGACTCGTCGTATCATGCGACACAATCTGTGGATAACCGTATGCGTGCTGAGTTTGCCAACAAGAAGCAGGCAGACCTCTATGTCGGCATTCATGCAAATGCTCACAACAAACCCTCGGTAAATGGTTGTGAGGTGTGGGTGTTGACCCTTAACGAGAAGCTGATGTCGCAGAATGACAATGTTGCTGCACGCTATGCCGATGAGGGTGATTTTATCGATGCTAAGGATTTGGATCGTAGCTCTATGGGTTTTATGATGGCCCTTGCCCGACAGCTTGATAATGAGCCGTATAGCCGTTTCTTTGCTGAGGAGTGCTGTAAGAATATGGCAAGCTATGGTCTTCAAAATCTCGGTGTTAAGGCGGGTCCTGTATTCACCGTGTTGTACTATTTCGAGGGGCCGGGTGTGATTGTCGAGTTGGGTTATCTTACCAATGAGCATGACTACAATTATCTAACCTCGAAGGGCGCAAAAAAGGAGATGGCTAAGGCCATTGCAGATGCTATCATCTCCTACTTCGAGGCGTTGGATGGTAGCGGTGCAGAGGCCTCTGTGGAGGAGAGTGCAGAGGAGAGTGCAGAGGAGAACAACAAGGAGGTTGGGGAGCTTACAGAGGGCTATACGATACAGCTGATATCGAGCAGCTACTCGGTAGATACGAATGATTATCAGTTTAAGAGTTACAAAGGTAAGGTGCGCGAGCTTATGGGTAGCGGTAAGTACAAGTATAAGTATTGCTATGGCAGTTATGCTACCTCCGAGGAGGCTAAAGAGGAGTTAGAGCAGGTGCGTAAGAGCTTTAAGGATGCATATATAGTTCGTTTCAAAGATTTAGAAATAGTGAAGTGATGAGATTTAGTAGAGAGTTCAAAATCGGTCTATTCGCCGTAGCTGTGTTGCTTGTAACATGGTGGGGAATAAAGTGGCTTGAGGGGCAAAACCTACTCCACAGAAGTGATGTCTATTATGTCTACTACGACAGCGTTGCGGGCTTGCAGGAGTCGTCGCGCGTGACACTTCGTGGTGTTGATGTGGGTAATGTGAGGGCTATAGAGCTTGGTAGAGATAGTGTGAAGGTGGCGCTAACCATTGAACACAACTATATAGACTTGATACCGCATAACTCCGTAGCAGAGATATGTTCAGCAGGTTTGATGGGTGGAGTGGAGGTTGCCATTTTACAGGGTGACGCAAGTGAGCCTATTGCCCCGTATGATGTGCTATGTGGTAGAGTAAGACCCGATATGCTTGGTGAACTTACAACCAAGGGTACGGAGCTTATGGAGGGTATGACCCAGACTGTGGAGAGTGTGAATAGACTCCTTGCCGAGAATAGCAGACAGCTAACATCCTTTGTTGCGAATTTGGAGCGTGTGAGCCTCTCTTTGAACTCGATTATAGCCTCGTCAAAGGGTCATATCGATAGCGCATTGGCGGATGTCGGAGCTTTTGCAAAGAGTTTGGCGGAGAGTACCGACAATATAGAGCGTATCGTGGCAAACTTCGATGCTCTAACGGCAGATGCTGCAGAGCAGGAGGTTGTGGCAAAGCTCTCCTCGGCTATCGAGTCGCTAAATGTGGCACTTACAACACTTAACGAGGGTGAGGGTACAGCCTCGAAGCTGCTATCGGACAAGGCACTATACGAGTCGCTTACCGAGGCGGGAGATAACCTCGGATTGTTACTCGAGGATCTTAGAACCAACCCTTCGAAATATGTTCACTTCTCGCTCTTTGGCGGTCATGGTGTAGACAAGAAGTAGTATGATTTATCCAGCGAATTTTGAGCAGCGTGTAGGCTTTGACCGTATTCGTGAGCAGGTGATGTCGCTATGCTCCATGCAGTCGTCGCGCGAGGTTATCGCCTCGGAGGGGTTGTCTACTTCCGAGCGCGAGATTGAGGAGCGTTTGATGCTTGCTGACCAGATGCGTCTTCTTATCTCAATGGAGTCGGGGGCTGATATCGGCGAGCAGGAGGATATAGCCTCTATCGTTGAGAAGATAGCTGTTGAGGGGTCGTATATAACCACCGAGGAGGCGGCAACGCTCCTTCGCTCCATACGCTCGGCAGCTTCGATAGTAAGTTTTATACTCTCGCGTAGGGAGGAGCAATATCCCAATCTACGCCGTATAACCCTCGGTGTGGGTACATATCCTGAGCTACAACGCGCCATAGAGTGTGTTATTGATGATAAGGGTGAAGTGCGCTCATCGGCATCCCCAGAGCTACAGGAGATACGCCGCGCAATTAAGGAGCATGAGGGTCAGGTGGCCAAGCGTCTGCAACAGGTGTTGCAGCGTGCTAAGGCTTCGGGTATTGTCGAAGCTGATGCCATGCTCTCGATTCGTGACGGTCATGCCGTAATCCCTGTATCGGCGGCAAATAAGCGCAAGATAGCGGGTTTTATACACGATGAGTCGGCTACGGGTCGTACATTCTATGTAGAGCCTGTGGAGGTGGTGGAGCTGAACAACGAGTTGAAAGAGTTGGAGTATGCTGAGAAGCGCGAGATTGTGCGCATACTTACAGAGCTTACCGCCACACTTCGCGTGGATGTCGAGGGCTTGGCTCGTATAGAGAGCTACCTTACGCGTATTGATGCCCTTAGAGCGAAGGCGCGTTGGGCGTTGGACAACGGAGCAGTAAGACCAATAATCTCTACGGAGGGTCGTTTGCAGCTGCGTAAGGCGCGTCATCCATTGCTGCAGCAGACACTGCGCAGTCAGGGTAAGGAGATTGTGCCACTCGATATGGAGCTAAATTCCGAGCAACGCATCTTGGTTATATCGGGACCTAATGCAGGAGGTAAGTCGGTATGTCTCAAGACTACGGGCATACTGCAATATATGGTGCAGTGTGGTTTTCTTGTGCCAGCGCTGGAGAACTCGGAGTTCCCGCTCTTTAAGTCGCTGATGATAGATATCGGTGACCAGCAGTCGTTGGAGAATGACCTTTCGACCTACTCGTCACACCTTGTCAATATGAAGGCTATGTTGGCGGAGGCCTCGGAGCATACACTGATACTTATCGATGAGTTTGGTTCGGGTACGGAGCCAACCATTGGTGGTGCTATCTCGGAGTCTATACTGGAGCATTTCGTGGAGCGTAAGGCGTATGGCGTTATCACTACGCACTATGCCAATATAAAGTACTTCGCTTCGCGTAACGAGGGTGTGGCTAATGGCGCTATGGCGTTCGATGTGAAGAATATACAACCATTGTTTAGCCTTGAGATGGGCAAGCCCGGTAGTTCGTTTGCTATTGAGGTGGCGCGCAAGATTGGGCTTCCAGAGGTGATAGTTCGCAAGGCTATGGATAAGGCAGGCGAGGATCATATAAACCTCGAAAAGCAGCTTAGGGAGATTGCCCGCGACAAGCGCTATTGGGCGGAGAAGCGTGACCGCATACGCCTCACAGATCGTAAGGTCGAGCAGTTGGAGCAGACCTACAGCGATAGGTTGCAGGGTATCAAGGATGAGCGTAGAGAGATATTGGAGAGGGCAAAGCGAGAGGCGGAGGAGCTTATAGCCAATGCCAACCGCACAATTGAGAATACTATCCGTACCATCCGTGAGTCGCAGGCCGAGAAGGAGCTGACACGCTTAGCGCGTAAGGAGTTAGTCGATTTCGCCGAGGGTGTGGATAGTCGTAACAAGGAGCATGATGAGCGTATAGAGCGCGAGATGGAGCGTTTAGCTCGTCGTAGAGAGCGCAGAGAGAGGCGTGCCGAGGAGCGCGAGAAGCAGGGAGGTGTCATCGAGACAAAACCTCAGGAGCCTAAACCTCAGAAGATAGAGGTTGGAAGCAAAGTGAAGCTCGAAGGTCAGGATATACCGGGTGTGGTGCAGATGATAAAGGGTGGCAAGGCTCAAGTTGCCTTCGGTCAGATGATGATTATGGTTGAGCTTAAGCGTCTTAAGGCGGTATCTTCGGCAGAGTATAAGCAGGCGACAAGACCAACAGCGGCACGAACAGTCGTCTCGGTGGATATCCGTGAGCGTAAGCTCAACTTCCGCGATACGATAGATGTGCGCGGTATGCGTGCTGTGGAGGCGTTGGAGGCTGTTGAGGATTTGGTGGATGATGCCCTTATGGTGGGTGTCTCTACCGTAACCATTCTGCATGGTAAGGGTACGGGTGCTTTGAAGGAGGAGATACGCCGCTATTTGCGTACGGTGAAGGATGTGGCGACCATTGCCGATGACCATGCCGACAGAGGTGGCGCGGGTATAACAATAGTAACATTCAAGCAGTGATAATATGAACTATCTATTGTCGGAAATAGCCCAGATAGTGGGTGGTAAGCATTGCGGCGAGGATTTAAGGGTGAGAAGTATAGCTACGGACTCTCGTAGTGTTGTATCTACCGAGGAGGTGGTCTTTGCTGCAATAGACGGTAAGAACCATGATGGTCATCAGTTTGTTGAGCGTATGGTGGAGCGTGGCGTTGAGGCCTTTATTGTGGAGAGGGATATGCCTCTTCCTAATAAGCGTTGCGGTATGGTTGTGGTGGAGTCGACGCTTCACGCCTTGCAGCGTCTTGCAACATATCATAGAGCTAAGTTCGCGGGCAGGGTGGTGGCCATCACAGGCTCAAATGGTAAGACAATAGTTAAGGAGTGGGCGGCACGCTCCATGCCTGAAGATCTACACTCGTTTGCCTCACCAAAGAGCTATAATTCACAACTCGGTGTAGCTCTGTCGTTACTTATGTTGGAGGGTAGTGAGGTGGTTGCCTTTATCGAGGCAGGTATTTCATATCCTGGGGAGATGGAGCGTTTAGAGGCTATGATAAAACCAGAGATTGTGGTGATAACATCTATTGGCGATGCTCACTCGGCAAATTTTGAGTCCGAGGCGCAGAAGATAGATGAGAAACTATGCATAGCTAAGGATGCTCGAACAATAATTTATAGTAGCGAGTACCCCTCTTTGGCAAAGCGTATAAAGGAGTTGTATGCCGATAGGGAACTAATTGATAGTAGTACGGAGAGTGATGACTATGATTTGGAGCTTAGTGATGCTCTCTCGGTGGATGCTATGCATGTGTCGGCACTAATGCGTAAGCTCGGTTATAGCGTCGATGATGCTATCTTCTCGGCAAATGTCTCGATGCGCTTGGAACTTAAGGAGGGTATCGACAACTCGATGATAATTGACGATAGCTACAACTCGGATATAAACTCTGTGGTTGTGGCGTTGGATGCTCTGCATCTGCAATCTATGGGTCGCAGGCGTGTGGCTGTGGTGTCGGATATACGCCAGAGCGGCATCTCAAACGAGGTGCTTTATGGTCGTATTGCCGATGCTGTGCATAGGGCTGGTGTTGACCACTTTATAGGTGTTGGAGAGAACATCTCGCAGTGTGCATCGCTCTTCGACAGAGGCTCGTCGTTCTATCACTCTACGGATGAACTTATCGAGAACTTCGCAAGGGAGCGTTGGGCAGACTCGGTGATACTCCTTAAGGGTAGCCGTGACAGCCGTTTTGAGCGTGTGACACGCCTCTTGGAGCGTAGAACACACACCACAACCTTGGAGGTGGACCTTGCCGCCATGAAGAAAAACCTCAATTACTTCCGTTCGCATCTGCCCCAACACCACCCATTGGTGGCTATGGTCAAGGCGGGAAGCTACGGCACGGGAGATGTCGATGTGGCGCGTATGCTGCAGCATGAGGGTGTAAAGTACCTCGCTGTGGCGTTTGCGGATGAGGGTGTGCTGCTTCGCTCGAAGGGTATAACCATGCCTATCGTGGTGCTTAATGCCGATCAAGACAGCTTCGATGTGATGATAGCCCACGACCTTGAGCCAGAGATATATAGCTTCCACTCGTTGGATGCCTTCCGTCGTGCAGCGCAGCATGTCCAGAGGCAGAACTATCCGATACATATAAAACTCGATACGGGTATGCATCGTTTGGGATTTATGGAGGATGATATCGACCTGTTGGGTCGCGCACTCCACCATGACCCAACGCTACGCATAGCAACAATATTCTCGCACCTAAGCTGTGCGGATATGCCTGAGGAGGATGAGTTTACACTTGGGCAGATAGAGCGTTTCGACTATATGAGTGCGCAGCTTATCGAGTGGCTTGACTATACACCATTGCGCCATATTGCCAACTCGGCAGCTATTGTGCGTTTTCCGTATGCAGCCTTTGAGATGTGTCGCTTGGGCTTGGGACTCTATGGCTTTGGTTTTGAGCATAACGATGCCCTTATCCCTGTAGCGACGCTATCTACGCGCATAGTGCAGATTAAGAGCCTTGCTAAGGGCGAATCGGTGGGTTATGGTCGCAGTGCGCGTCTGGAGCGCGAGACTATAACAGCAACTATACCTGTGGGCTATGCCGATGGATTGGATCGTCACCTCGGTGGTGGTCGCTGGAGTGTTAGGATAAATGGCAAGAGCGCACCTATTATAGGTCGCGTATGTATGGATAGTGCGATGATTGATATTACAGACATTGAGGGTGTTGAGGTGGGCGATAAGGTCACAATCTTTGGCACGGAGCGTGGCAATACGCTTGAAGATATGGCAATGGTGTTAGATACCATAACCTACGAGATTATGACCTCTATATCTTCGCGCGTGAAACGAATTTATACCGAGAGATAATGGCTGCGGGCGTTATATATATGATACCTTGTCCGATATCGGACGAGCGAGGGGTGTGGGATGTGCTTCCCAAGGCAAACCTCGATGTGATGAACTCGTTGGACTACTTCATTGTGGAGAATGTGCGCTCGGCACGCCGATTTCTATCTAAGGCAGGTATCGAGCGAAAGATTGATGAGTTGGAGTTCGTGGAGCTAAACGAGCATACAACCGCTGTAACGGAGGTGGAGCGTATGTTGAAACCTATCTTGGCAGGTCGCTCTGCGGGTGTGATATCTGAGGCGGGAGTACCCGGTGTTGCTGACCCGGGTGCAGATATCGTTGCGCTGGCGCATCGTAAGGGTGTGAGGGTTGTGCCTCTTGTGGGACCATCGTCGATACTTATGTCTGTGATGGCCTCGGGACTCAATGGTCAGTCGTTTGCCTTTGTGGGTTATCTGCCTGTAAAGGAGGGTGAGCGCGTAAAACGCCTTAAAGAGTTGGAGCGTAGGGCAAGAGAGGAGAACCAAGCACAGCTCTTTATCGAGGCTCCTTACCGCAATGTGAAACTCTTTGATAGTCTTGTTAAGAGCCTTGCACCAAAGCTTAGGGTTACTATTGCTGCGGATATAACCTCGCCAGAGGAGTATATCAAGACCCTTACGGTGGAGGAGTGGCGCAGGTGTGGCGTGCCAGATATTGCAAAGCGACCAACGATATTTATATTAGGCATATAATTTGTTCAA
>JAFXBB010000118.1 GCA_017521945.1 Alistipes sp.
CCAATGAGTCGTCGATAAACCACTCCAACTCAGGCACAATCTTGAGCTGGTTACGGATGCGACCACCGAGGAGCTTGCGTACATACCAGCTCTTCTCCTTGATTGCCTCAAGAAGCGCTGCACTACGCTCAAATGGGAAGATGCTGATATAGAGCTTTGCGTATGCTAAATCGGGAGATACGCGTACGGTTGTAACCGTAACGAGTGAGCCACGAATGGTATCTGCCAAATCTTTCTGTAGAATTTCTGCTATATCACGCTGTATCTGTCGCGCAATCTTCTGTTGTCTTGTTGAATCCATAGTCTATAATATTTTTACTCATTATCGTCTTGTGCTACCCGGGCGTGTGCCACCACGATTTGGTGCGCCACCCTTGTTGCCACCACTCTGACCTCCTGTTTGGGCTGAGAAGTTGAATGTGTCTAAGCTTCGCTCCCTCTTTGGTCGTACAGTAAACCACTCATCAAAGCCGCGTGCATTAAATCTCCAACCGAGCGTCATGGAGAATGTCAGGTTGTCCAAAGGTGAGCGCAGAGGCTGATACCAGAATGGGTTTTCGCGTCCATCGGTATCATTCGAGTAGTATCTATTTCTATTTTTCAATATGTCAGAGTAACCGAAGTCATACTTAGCCTTGAAGCCCACCTCTACCTGACCAAATAATAGTGCAAAACCTAAACCTCCCGAAAGTCCATAGCCAAAGCGGTTGTCGCGAGGTACCTTCCATTCGTAGTTGCCTGCCGGGTATCGATTCTTCTCATAGCTATAACTCGATGATATGTTGTATGAGAAGACCACTGCTGCCTCCATAAATATTCTGAGATGGTTGCGAGCGGCATAGATATGTGGCTGCCATACTAATGGCATCACCAATGAGTTTACATTGCGGGTATAGAACTTATAGTGGCGTATCTCCTTTAGCTCTCCATTCTCTTGTCTTAACCACTCCGATTCGTAGTCATAACCATACATAAAACCCTTTTGCATATACTCAAGGTCGACACCTACAGCACCTACAAAGCGGGGTTTTGGAGAGTAGAAACGCCATGAAAGACCGAAGTTACCTCGTCCCCACAACCACTTTGTCTCCTCGGCAGGGTAGAAGCGGGCGTATGACGCTCCCGTACCACCTGTGATGGAGAGTGTATGCTGTGCTGTGGCGTGCTCTGCGCTGAGCATCGCCACAACAACCATTGCTACACCTACAATCAGTCGAATATATCTCTCTTTTATCTTCATTTCTATCTCTGCATATTACCACCCATTGAATTACCGCGCATACCACCTGTGCTACTACTACCTAAGCCGCCTGTATTGCCGCCGCCAAGACCGCCAAGACCACCCATGCCGCCGAAGCCCATGCCAGAGCTTTGGTTATTACCCTTGTTGGTGTTCTCCTTGCGCTTCTTAGCCTCCTCCTCGGCAAGTTTCTTTAGACGCTCATCCTCTCTGTCGTCGAGGAGTTTTATCAAAGACTCCATGGTTATAGGGGCAAATAACTTGTCCATATCGACCTCCAAGTCATACTCCCAGTTCTCCTTTGTCGTGATGACCTCAAGACCCTCCTCGTTTTTGAATATCTCGGTGCGCTCAGGCTGGCGCATAAGCACCATATCGCCTGTGTCCCACTTACCATTACCATTCAAATCCTCCACAACGCGGAGCATAATATCGCCCGGAGATACATACTCAAACTTGTAGCTTCCTGCAGCCACATTGCGTATCTCCTTCTGTACCTTGCCTTGAGCATTGGTAAGTTGTAGGATATACTTGGCAGCCGCCTTTGAGGTGTGTACATTGACATTGACAATGGCAAACTTATCAGGGTCTGAGCCTGTGTAGGAGTTTTTTATTGTGTCGTTGCTCTCGCGTGCCACATTCTCGAATACGCCCTCAGGAATAACAAGCTCATACTTCGCCTTTGGCTCCCATGTGATGCGAAGTTGATACCTCTGTCTATTGATAGTATCCTGAATAAAGTGGAACTCCACAGGTTGAGGCTCGGTAATCTGATCTGTGGTCATTGTCATGGTTATTGCCGCAGAGTCAAACTTTGTGAGCGGGTAGTCAAACTCCAAGTTTAAGAGCTTATCTTTGTTGTAGTCACCTGATGTTGGCATATTGATTTTGAAGGTGTTCTCAGGCTCTGGCTCCTCCCATAGCTCACCAGCCTTTTCAGCCTTTTCTCGCTCCTTCTCCAGCTCCTCGCGTTTCTTGCGCTCCTCCTTGGACTCGGTATAGACCCATGCAAGGCGAAGCTTCTCGGTAGACTCCACAAGGTTGTTTATCGAGTCGTGCTTTAGGAAGGTAATCTCTCCCTTAATGGTGTCGGGAAGCTCCTCAGGCTCCAAATCAAACCACAACGCTACGGTGTCTTTACCAATGGTCTTAGGGTCGTATATAACCTTATCGTCTGGTATGGAGTCGAAATGAATACTCTTAACCTCTGGGTTTGGTGCGCCAAAGTAGAGCATCGCCTTATGACGGTTTAGTCGCTCCTGACCCGATAGTGTCTGGCGTGTAAAGCGGCGATCCATAAACATTCTAAAGTAGAGCTGCGGATCGGCAGAGGGGTACTTACGCAACGAGTCAAACCAGATATAGAAGTCTGGCATATCCTTAGGGTTGTAGACCGAGTCAAGGAAACCTATCTGGTCGATAGATGGCTCATATTCCATGTTGCCGTTTGTATCTTCAAAGGCGTATATACGGTAGTCTATAGGCTTGAGGTTCTGGGCGATGAAGATACCATTATTCTCGGCACGCGCGATAACTGCAGGCTTATACTTAAACATCGTTGAGTCCCACTCTGAGGGTTTCTCCACCGAATCGGCAGGGAAGAAGTAGATGAATGACTTGCTCACAGAGTCCGCCTTGTAGGAGTCGGCTGTGTAGCCCGACATATACATTGAGTCAATCTCTGGACCTGTAGAGAATACATAGCGCATTGAGTGTAGTGGGTTACCCTCGTTGTTATCCAATATCGAAGAGCCGAAGTTTATGGCGTAGGTAGTGTTTGGTTTGAGTGTATCCTTGATTGTTACCACAATACCCTGACCACGACGCACCACCGTAGGCTTCTTCTTCATTGCAGGCGAGGTATAAAGCTCCTTCTGCAAATCTTTAATCTGCACATACTCATTAAAACCTATGAATATCTTAGGATGGCGCAGTGTGTCGATATTTGTAGTGAAGTTGTTAGGCTCCATAAGCACAATTACAGGGGGGATGGTATCCTTATCGCCACCTGTAGGTGTCATTGTCGAGGCGCACTTTGTAAGTAGTGCGCCACCAAAGAGCATAACTATCGCCATAGAAAACAGGCGTGTGATGCTACGAAATATGTTCTCTTCTCTCTTTTTCATTGCTCTTAGTTGTCAATATCCTCGTTCTCCTCTGTTGGTACAAGTGGCTCGCGTGCCTCGTCAGGAAATGGGTTTACCATATCCCAGCCATTTGCCTGACCACTCTTCTTATGCGCATACAGGTGTAGCTGTATAGGCATTACAGGGTAGTTTACAGGTGTCTCATAGAGGCGGGTGGCATATATTCTGTTGGTCTTGTCCACAACCACAAGGAAAGTAAACTCCGACCATAGCTCCAAGACAATCTGATACTCGGCCTCCGGGTCGTAGGTGCCAATGACCTCTGGCTCTTTGAGCTGAACATTCGTACGCTCCTTATTGGTAATAACATGGTTTAGTGCGTCATCCCATGTTGTTACCTCCCACTTTTCTCCCTTACCCACATGGAAAGCGTATGCCTCAATATCGTGTGTGGTCTTCATTATAGGGTCGGTCGCCACATTCTGTGAGTATAGGGCAATCTGTAGCGATGTTCCCTGCTTCTCCTCCTTGAAACAACTCAAACTAAGAATTGTCACCGCGACAAGGATAACTATTTTGGTTATATATCTCATAATAAGCGTGTTATATTACTCGTTACTCAAATTTTTAAGCATCTGCTCAGGCGTATGCTCCAATGCAGGATGCTTGCGTTCTGGGGCTATATCCGCCACGGGGCGTAGAGCATACTCCCTCTCATCCAGAAAGTGGTATGGGATGGTAAGCCTCTTATCTTCAAACGACTCATCGCCATAGAAAATTATATCTATATCGATTGGGCGTGAGGCGTAAGCCTCATTTCTTTTGGCTTTAACCCTCAGCTCCTCATCTCTATCACGCCCAAGGAGTGCCTCGATAAGGTTTATGCGGCGTAAAAGCTCGTAGGCATCAATATCCACAACGACCTCTATGGCTTGGTTTATAAACTCTCGCTCGGAGGTAAAACCGTACGCCTTGCTTCTAAAGCTTTCAGACACCTTGACAACCTCTCCAACGGCAAGGGCAATAATGTCGATAGCCTTGCTAACGATGCTCTGTGCCTCAGCATCATCAGAGCCTAAAAGTAGTATCACACTCCTATTGCTCATCGTGGCAGGCGGTTTATCTGCTTCGACACGGCGAGTGCGAAGTGGGTAAATACTATTCGTGGAGAGCCATTCTGTGTAATTTGCAGCATGGCATCCTCAATCTCCTTAACCAAAATTTCGATATTCTGGTTGCCGATGTATGGTGCGAAGTTTTTGCAGAATTTTGCCTCCTCGCCCCAAAGATAGCTTATCGAGTCAAGCCCTGCATGGAGCATATAGCTCTCCCTAAGCAGACGCACTGCGTGGAGCAGGAAGTGACGCTGTCCCTCGCGTGAGAGCGCAGCGATGTCATCTGCCCACTCGAAGAGTTCGAGGTGCTTGTCGTTGTAGCTTAGGCGCATAAGGCGTGTGAATAGCTCAAAGCTTGTGGCGCGCGTGTCATCCGTCTCGCCACGAAGAAGCTCTCTAAGCTCCAACATCGAGCCATTTGCAAGGCGGGCGATATTGTGCGCCTCCTGTTGGCTTTTACCCTCGTTTATTGCTATCTGCTCAAGGGTCGGGATATCGATACGCCCCACAGATACCTCCTGAGTACGCGATGTTATGGTCGAAAGTAGCTGCTCAGGATGCTCCGACACAAGAATAAAGAGCGTCTTCTCCCAAGGCTCTTCAAGGATTTTGAGAATTTTGTTGGCGGCCTCCTGATTCATTGCCTCGGGCAACCATATAATCATTGCCTTGTAGTCCGAAGAGAAGCTCTTAAATTGTAGTTTGCGGATTATCTCCTCCGACTCTTTTGCAGATATTAAGCCCTTCATGGTCTTGCCTAAATCGAGCATTGCGTACCACTCCTCTGTCGAAAATATACCCTTGTTCTGCTGCCACAACTCTCGCCACTCCTTGATAAAGAGGTCGCTTGTTATCACCTCACCCGACCTCTTCTCGCGCTTATTCACAGGGTAGACCATGTGTAGGTCGGGGTGGGCAAGAGCCTCAATCTGCTGACACGAAGGGCATACACCACATGAGTCACCGTCGTGGCGATTCTTGCAGAAGAGGTACTGCACATACGCCAACGCAAGAGGCAATGAGCCGTAGCCCGCATTGCCTGTAAAGAGTTGCGCGTGGCTCACACGCCCAGCATCTATCTGCGCGCGTAGCCTCTGTTTGAGTGTGTCGTGTCCTATGATATCTGCAAACTTCATCGTATAAACTTTCTAATTATGGCTTGCATAAGCCCGCGAACATCTATCTTCTCGCGCCAGATAGCGTAGCATGTAGCAAGGCATAGCAAAATAAAATTACCCACCATAGCCCAAGCGCCACCAAGAGGCTCTACGCAGAACACCGAGACGAGGTATGCTGCAGCACCTACGGCAAAATACTCGCCTATGCGCTTTAGGTCGTAGGGTATAGGGTAGTGCTTTTGGCATAGCATGTAGCTCACCACAACCATTGTTGCCTCTGCTGCAAGGCGCACCCATGCTGCACCGCGATAACCCATCTTTGGAACAAGCACGAAGCTAAGTGCTATGGTTACAAACAACCCTAAGAAGGTGATGTACATTGCATATTTTGTCTTCTCCTCCCTCTTATACCAGAACGAGAGGTTAAACCATATACCTGCAAATATGTTCGATAGCAGTACAATAGGTAGTATATCGATGCCCTCGCGGAAGCTACGACCAACGATAAGGGCAAACAGGTCGCTAAAGAGTGTGATTGTAAGGAATATTATCATTGAGGCGATAACAAAGTACTTCATCGAGGCGGCATTTGCCTCCTTGAACTCCTCCTTCTTGAAGCCCGCAAGGAAGAATGGCTCGGCAGCAAGACGATACATCTGTGTAAAGAGGGTCATCACCACGGCAATCTTTACAATAGCGCCATATACACCAAGCTCCGCCATGGCTGTTGCCTCAGGTGTGAGGTACTTAATCATCTGTCGGTCGATAAACTCATTTGCTGTACCTGCAATACCACTGACAAGCAATGGTAGCGAGTAGATAAGTATCTTGCGCATTAGCTTAAAGTCAATGCGTGGGATGATGCGGTTTGTTGATGGAAGTAGGGCTACGAAAGTTATCACGCTCGCTATAAGGTTGGCTATAAGCACCCAGCCCACACCAAAGGTTGTGGAGTAGAGTCCTGCAACACCAAAGCCTATAGCGAGACCCACATTCAGAAGTACGCTAAGTGCCTTGAGTAGCACAAAGTGCATGGCGCGCCCCTGCTCTCTAAGTCGCGAGAAGGGTATCATCGAGCATACATCAACCATGACAATGGCGGCTACGATAGTCACATACTCAGGGTGTGCTACATATACCGCACCCATAGCTCTCGATATTGGCATGTTGAGCAGCCAAACAGCGATAAAGAATAGTACCGCATTGAGCGATGTCAACCCCCATGTTGAGGCAAATACTTTACGCTTTCCCTCTGCTATATCGCCACCCTCCTCCTCTGCGCGTGTGGTGAAGCGGAAGTAGCTCGACTCCATACCCATCGACAGCAAAACAAGAGCAAATGGTATAAGTGCGTATATATCTGTGACAATACCATACTCGCCCTGGTCAAAGATACGGGTATAGTATGGCGTAAGCAGATAGTTCAAAAAGCGGACAACTATCGTGCTGATGCCATATATCGCGGTCTGTTTAGCTAATTTCTCTAACATATTCCCAAAAGTGTGGTGTTGCTCTAAACACGCACAACGCGCAAAGTTAGTATAAAATACTAAATTGGCAAAATATAACACCTCGAAGCGTTACATTTTGCCAATTTATCATCTGATAGTCGCCCTATTTTTGAGCTATAATGTCGTTGATAGCTCCCATCATCGCAACACCGCCAAAGTTTAGGGAGCGCAGGTAGGGTATCTTATCGAGTGTTACACCTCCCAAGGCGATAACCTTGCTATCTATTAAACCCTCCACTGAGGCTCTTCGTAGCACCTCATCACTAAACCGCGATTTATACCCTCGTTTCGAGATGCTGTCAAAAATAGGACTCAGGAAGAGGTAATCACACTCCTCCTTGTATCTCAAGACCTCCTCGAAGGTGTGGCACGAACGGCTTGTTGAACCGTTGTAACCTATTGGTAATGAGGTGATATTTCTGTTGATATGAACACCTCTCAATGAAAACTCAAAGTATAGCTCAGGGTAGTCGTGAATAACAATTTTGGAGCGTTGCTCCGCTGTTAATTTGGTCAATAATTTACGACACTCGTCAATTGTCGACTCTGGTTTTCTGAGGTGTATGATATCGATGCCCCTATCGAGTAAACGCCCGATTATAGAGGCATCGTCATCCGTTACTTTCGGTGTCGTTATAGCAATCAACCTCATTATTTTAGCTTCTCAATAATCAGGTCGGCAACCTTTTTGCCAGATAGCAGCATACCACCAAAGATAGGGCCCATACGAGGTGTGCCACTAACAGCCGAAGCAGCCATACCGCATACATACAAACCTGGATATATCTCTTTAGTGCCGTTTACAACCTCCTGCTCGCCTGCCACAACATCCAACGAACGCTCGCCAATGACAGCGCCTGTGTCTGTGGCAAGGCGAATACCATTTTTGCGTGCTACGGTACAGCACATCTCGCTGTCGTGACCTGTGCCATCAATAACGCACTTGGCCATAATGTTGAGCGGGTCAACATGCATACCCTCTCTTAACACGGGTGTCCAATTGACCACTACGCCACTAACCACATTGTTCTTAAATATCACATCTTCAACCGAATAGCAGTTAAAGATTGTTGCACCAGCGTGCACAGCCTTATAGAGCAGTGCCGCGGTACTCTCCACCGAATCCATAACATAGAGGTGGTCGTCATACTGCTCAAAGTTTATATCGAACTCCTTGATAATATGTAGCGCCTCCTCTTGAACGACAATCTGGTTGAACATCATGGCGCCGCCCCACATACCACCACCTGGTGATAGTTTTCTGTCGAACTGCGCAACCTTCAATCCCGCCTTAGCAAGATAGTAGGCTGCCACGATGCCCGATGGACCGCCTCCCACGATGGCTACATCCAAATCCAAATTTTTCTCCAACTTGTTGAAATAGGTAGAGATAATTCCATGTGATACATTTCTTTCAATCATAATGCTCTGATTTATTGGTTGTTAAAAATAGTGTTGACTATATCGGTCATCTCCTTTATCGGATTTTTAGAATTGAGGATTGAGCCACTAAGTGCTATGCCCTTCACTCCACACTCCAGCAACAGTGGTATATCCCCTTTCGCGATGCCGCCAATGGCAATGAGCGGAGTGTATATATTGCTCTCTTGCATCTTTCTTAGAATTAGTTTATAGCCCTCGTAGCCGAGTGTCGGGGCGAGATTTTGTTTTGTTGTGGTGTAGCGGAAAGGTCCACAGCCTAAGTAGTCGGGTTTGCCATCTAAATGGAGTAGAATATCCTCAAAGGTGTTGATGGTACCGCCAATAATATACCCCTCGCCGAGCATCTTGCGGGCTTCAGCAACAGGCATATCGTTTTTGCCTATATGTACACCGTCTGCTCCTATCCTCTTTGCGAGTGCCACATTGTCGTCAATGATGAATGTAGCACCATAATCGCGGCACATCTTCTGCACAACGATTGCTGTATGTTCCATATCCTCCTCATTGGCATCCTTCATGCGTAGTTGTACCCAGCGACAACCACCCTCCAACGCCATACGCGCCGAGTCGATATAGGAGTAGCGCTCGTTGTGGTGCGTGATAAATTGCAATTTATAGTTCTCTACTCTCATAGACCATCATCTGTTTAGGATTAAAACCGTGATTTACAGGACCTATGCCGTGTCCTATCTCAATATCGGCACCACTGCGAATAGCCTCGGTAATAAAACTCTTTGCCTCGGCTATAGCCTCAACCATACCGCAACCACGCGCCATAAATGCAGTGATAGCAGACGAAAGTGTACAACCTGTGCCGTGAGTGTTACGCGTAGCAACACTCTCGGAGGCAAAAATTACACTCTCTATGCCCGATTGGCTATTTGTAAATAGAATATCACTCTTCTGCTCGCCCTCCTCATGGCCTCCTTTGAGTAGTATAGCCTTAGCGCCATAGTCAAAGAGAATTTTTGAGGCCTCCACCTTATGCTCGTAGGTGTCGACAAGGTGATTTGTGAGTGCCTCCATCTCTGGAATGTTGGGCGTAACAAGCAGAGATAGAGGAATGAGTTGGCTCTTGATAACCTCTTGTGCTTCGATTGATAGCAGGCGGTGACCGCTTGTCGATACAATTACAGGGTCGAGGATTACAGGAATCGTGTATCTGCTTAGTGCCTTGGCCACAACCCTGACAATATCTGCATTGGAGAGCATCCCAATCTTGATAAACGAGGGGTGTAGGTCGTCAACAACAGCAACAATCTGCTCATAGACCATCTGTGAGTCAATGGCTAATTGGGAGTGAACACCTTGTGTATTTTGCGCAGTGATGGCGGTGATGGCAGTTGCGCCATAGACACCAAGAGCCGAAAATGTTTTAAGGTCGGCTTGAATACCAGCCCCACCAGAGGAGTCGGAGCCAGCAATCGACAATACTATTGGATAAGATTTTTTAGCATTCATACCACTATTTTTACACTGTTTCTTATGCTCAAATAGTGGTACGACTATATGTGTACCCTTTGAAGAGGACTCCAAACTTCCAGCGTCAGCATTATCTGTACTGGTGCAATGTGTATAATCTCAGCCACGGCAGCCAAAGGCTCACCGGACACCACCATTCGAGTTCGTGTGCAAAGATACAAAGAACTTGCGTAATAATGGCAGGATGAGGGTAAAATTTGATAAGTGGTTGGTACATATACCATTTTTGTGTTACCTCACCATATTGTTAATTTCGGCAGAAGGAGCCGTATATGGTGGGTATTAGAGAAATGCTACCTATCCGTTGCCTTTTTATGGAAGGGAAAGTTGGTAGAAACAGCATCTTTAATCTCTTGCACATAC
>JAFXBB010000119.1 GCA_017521945.1 Alistipes sp.
GACGGCTCTCGGCGTTTATCCGCAACTCCTTATCCAACCACTGAACTTTTGAGTACAAATATACAACATTCAACCCCTCTTGTCAAGAGTTTTAAGTAAATAAATTTTACTTAGAAAGTTAAATTGCTGAATATCAAAGAGTAGGTATCGGGTGAAAAATTGTTATATGTTTCGCTATTACAAAAAATAATCGTATATTTGCCCCTCAGATAAAATACAAATAGGTATGGTAAATATTGAGGAGTTTATTTCGAGCGTCGTAAGGAGCCATGCAGAGGAGTTGTATGGCGTAAGCGACAATATTCAGATACAGAAGACCCGCAAGGAGTTTGAGGGTGACTACACGGTGGTTGTATTCCCATTGCTCCGCGCATCTAAGAAGTCACCAGAGGCTACAGCAACAGAACTTGGCGAGAAGATTGTGGCAGCGACACCTGAGATTAAGAGTTTTAATGTTATCAAGGGTTTCCTAAACCTTGTAGTCGATGCGTCGTTCTGGGCGGCACGCTTCGGTGAGATTGCCGAGGCTAAGGAGTATGGCATGGCAGCACCTTCGGGTCGTACGATAATGATTGAGTACTCCTCACCCAACACCAACAAGCCACTACACTTGGGTCATATCCGAAATAACCTCCTCGGTTACTCGGTAGCCACAATCCTTAAGGCTAACGGTCACAATGTCATCAAGGTAAACCTCGTTAATGACCGCGGTATTCACATCTGTAAGTCGATGCTTGCTTGGCAGTTGTATGGCGGTGGCGAGACCCCAGAGTCGTCAGGCATGAAGGGCGACCACTTGGTGGGTAAGTACTATGTCGAGTTCGACAAGCACTTCAAGGAGGAGGTTAAGGCTCTCGTTGCCGAGGGCAAGAGCGAGGAGGAGGCTAAGAAGTGCGCTCCTATTATGCTCGCAGCGCAGGAGATGTTGCGTAAGTGGGAGGCTAAAGACCCAGAGATTTACGCCCTATGGGAGAAGATGAATGGCTGGGTATATGAGGGCTTCGATGTCACCTACAAGGCTATGGGCGTTGACTTCGACAAGGTATATTACGAGTCACAGACCTATCTCCTCGGTAAGAGCCTTGTGGAGGAGGGTCTTAAGAAGGGTGTCTTCTTCCGCAAGGAGGACAACTCCGTATGGATTGACCTTGAGGCGGATGGTCTTGACCAGAAGTTGCTCCTTCGTGGCGACGGCACATCGGTATATATGACTCAGGACTTGGGTACTGCGCTCAGCCGTTTCGAGGAGAACAACCTCGACGATATGATATATGTTGTGGGTAACGAGCAGAACTACCACTTCCAAGTACTCAAACTCGTGTTGAAGAAACTCGGCTATGAGTGGAGCGACAACATCTTCCACCTATCATACGGCATGGTTGAGTTACCTGAGGGTAAGATGAAGTCACGCGAGGGTACTGTGGTGGATGCCGACGACCTCATTGCAGATATGATTGGCACAGCACGCGAGATGTCCGAGGAACTTGGCAAACTCGATGGTGCCACAGAAGAGGAGGCATCGGCTATCTGCGAAATGGTGGGTCTTGGTGCGTTGAAATACTTCATCCTCAAGGTTGACCCTAAGAAGACCATGCTCTTTGACCCACGCGAGAGTATCGACTTCAACGGCAACACAGGACCATTTATCCAGTACACCCACGCCCGCATACGCTCTATCTTGCGTAAGGCAGAGGAGTCAGGTATCGCTACCGAGGGTTACACCAATGCGGGGCTTCTAAATGAGGAGATTGAGCTTATAAAACTACTCTCGGAGTACCCAGCAGTAGTACGCACTGCAGGCGAGCAGTTTGCCCCATCCGTTATCGCGGCATACGCCTACGACCTTGCTAAGCAGTTCAATGGCTACTACCACGACCACTCAATCCTCAAGGAGGAGAACGCCACTACACGCGCCTTGCGTCTTAAGTTGGCAGCAACCGTGGCGAGTGTCATCCGTTCGGCGATGAAGTTGCTCGGCATTAGTGTACCAGAGCGAATGTAATAAACTATAATGAGTGCTTCGCCCATGGTGAGGCACTCTTCTTTTAGGATTATGCGTTATATCGTATCACTTCTTTTGACCCTACTTCTCGTTGGTTGTGGTAGTAGACAGAAGACGACCAACGAACAGATAACCTACGAGCCAGGTACTCGCACCATGAGACGCAGCGTGGAGAGTATAGCCTCGCTAAGTAGCCGCGAGGAGTACGACTCTATGATTGCGCACTTCTGGGATGACTTCGACTTTGAGGCTGGGGAGGAGGTTATCACCTACGACAGCATAGATATCATAAGTGCCATGGCAGAGTATGTAAGTTACATACCGCCACGCGACGCTGACTCGCTATTGCGCAACCTTATACGCCGAGCATCACAGAGTAAGCCCGTCTTGGAGTTCTTCAGCATGGTTGCTGAGGTGGTGCTGCACGACCCCAACTCACCGCTACGCAACGATGAGTACTACATTCCTATCTTAGAGACGCTCCTTGAGTCGCCACTGCTCGGCGAGTATGAGCGTATAGCACCAGAGTATGACCTTGAAATAGCCCTAAAAAACCGCATCGGCACACCCGCCAACGACTTTACATATACCCTTGCGGATGGTAGTTCCCACCGCCTGCACGATATAGAGGCGAGGTACACGATACTTATGTTCAGCAACCCTGGATGCCCTATGTGCCGCGAGATTATGGAGCAGATATGCGCCTCACCGCTGCTTAATGAGCTTACCGAGCGTGGCGACATACGCACATTATCACTCTACCCCGACGAGGATTTGGAGGCGTGGCACAACCACCTTGACGATATGCCCGACGCATGGATAAAGGGCTACGACAAGGGGCAAAAGATAACTATCGAGAGGCTCTACAACCTCAACGCCATACCCTCGCTATACCTACTCAATGCCAATAAGCGCGTAATCATCAAAGACGGCACATCGGTAGCACAGATAGAGAATGTAATAGCCTACTTAGAGAGCCTATGAGAGATATTGTAGATATATTCGCCACCTTGGGTGTGGAGTTGCAAGGCTTTGGTCGGGATGCCACCACAACAGCCATCATCGATGCCGCCATAGAGCAAAACCCATGGTTTACATCAACGGATATAGAGCGTGCCGTGGAGGCTATACGCATAGAGATGCTCGACAGAACGAAATTTTACTTATGGCTTAGCAACTACACCCCTGTAGCGCACCCAGAGCGCGTGGCTATAATCATGGCGGGCAACATACCCCTTGTAGGCTTCTTTGACCTGCTATGCGTGCTATGCAGTGGCCACAAGGCATATATAAAACCATCGAGCAAGGATACAATCCTTATGCGCTATATCGTTGACACACTGCGCTCCATAGAGCCAAACATCGCCATATACGACTACTCTTCTAAGGAGCAGTACGACAGAGTTATAGCAACAGGCGGCGAGGAGGCTAACCGCTACTTTGAGAGCCACTTCAAGGGGACAAAGCGCCTACTGCGCGGTAGCCGTCACTCCGTCGCTGTGCTAAGTGGCACAGAGAGCGCCGATGAACTCATGGCTCTTACCGAGGATATAACCGCCTACTCAGGTCTTGGCTGTCGCTCTGTATCGATGATATTTGCCCCTGAGGGCTACAATTTATCGCTACCATACACCGATGCTCCCAACCCAAAGTTAAGGCGTAATATCGCCTCTATGCGAGCATTATACACCTTGCAACAACGACCCTTTGAGGATTTTGGTGCGTACCTTGCAGTAGAGGGTGGGACTTTTAGCGAGAGCCTTGCATTAGTCGTAGTACAACGCTACAACGATATAAGCCAAGTAGAGAGGTGGTTAGAGCAACACCGCGACCATATACAGTGCGTCGTATCTAAGTGCGATATTGAGGGTTGCACACCCTTTGGTCGTGCGCAATACCCCACCCTATGGGACTATGCCGATGGCGTAGATACAATGAAGTTTCTTACAGAGTAGAGATGAAAGTTTAGAGAGTTTAAGGAGATTAGGGAAAATTCGTAAATTTTCCAATTAGTAAAGAGTAATTAGTAATTAGTAATCTTATAAGTCTGCGACTTTTTATTAGGGAGATTAGGGAGATTAGGGAGATTAGTGAGTTTAAGGAGTTGTTCCCTAAATTCACTAAATTCACTAAATTCCCTAACTTCCCTAAATTCACTAATCTCCCTAAATCCCTTTGCTCTTTCTACTTTTTTTCGTATCTTTGTGCGAAAGTCCCACGACAAAGAGAAAGATTATGCAAAAGCTCTATATCATAGCTGGTTGCAACGGCGCAGGTAAGACCACGGCATCATACACGATGTTGCCAGAGATGCTACACTGCAACGAGTTCGTCAACGCCGATGAGATAGCCCGCGGTTTATCACCTTTCAATCCCGACAGCATGGCTATTGAGGCTGGTCGTCTGATGCTTAAGCGCATAAATGACCTATTGGATGCGGGCGCAGACTTCGCTTTCGAGACAACACTATCTACTCGTACATATCAGAAATTCATTGACCGCGCACATGAGCGTGGATACTTTGTGTCGTTGCTCTACTTCTGGCTACCATCGCCCGAACAGGCTATAGAGCGCGTAGCAAAGCGAGTAAGCCTCGGAGGTCACAACATCCCCACCAACACCATTCGTCGTCGCTACGAGAGCAGTATGCGTAACCTAACCAAGCTCTATGTGCCTATATGCGACTACTGGGTTATCTATGACAACTCCACAGCCGAGGGTGTCAAGAAGATAGCCTACGGCAGCAAGAGCGAAATAAAAGAGGTTGTAGACCCGTTAGCTTATCAGAAAATATTGAGTTATGAGTGAGTTTGAGATTAGAGAGCTTCAGGAGAGAATAGATGCGGGCATCCTACTTGCACAACGCCGCCTCATAGAGCGCACACGCCGAGATAATGGCGACCTTGTGGTTGTGCGTAACGGCGAGGTTGTACGCCTAACACCAGACCAACTACTACGCGACTAACAGACGCATAGTGAGCATATCCACACCGCAGAGAATAAACAAACACAATAAGCATAAAACTATGATTAAAACCCTAAGAACTTTGGCTATAGCGATTGTTGCTATGGCTGTATCTATGACTGCTGGCGCGCAAGATTTATCATCGCAGCGCGGTGAGTCACAAGACCTTGGAGGTCTCTTTGGCGAGAAGATAGACCATAAGGGCATCGTTATCAACCCTACACCTCAGAAGATTGAGCGCATCGAGGCTGAGGGACTAAACATCAATGGTGGCGTGGCTCTGAGGGGCAAGGCTAAGGAGTTTAGTTCAGATATCAACTTTCTTGGCATCAACCCAAAGGGTGCGAAACTTAGCATTAAGTATGGCGCTAAGGCTGCCAAAAATCTTGTGAATAAGTCAGGTGCTTACAGCCTTAATATCACGGCTAAGGGCATTGTAATCAACGCCTACGACGCGCTTGGTGCATTCTACGCTATTCAGACCTTGCGTCAGGTTGTCGAGAGTCCCGCATCCAAGGAGGGCATTCTCCCAGCACTCAGCATCAACGACTACCCAGACCTTCAGTATCGCGGTGTTGTGGAGGGCTTCTACGGCACTCCATGGTCACACGAGGTGCGCCTATCGCTTATCGATGTCTATGGACGCTACAAGATGAACTACTACATCTATGGACCTAAGGATGACCCATACCACAGCTCTCCATATTGGCGCGAGCCATACCCTGAGGAGGAGGCACGCGAGATTAGCGAACTTGTGGAGGCTTGTAAGCGCAACCGCGTAAACTTCGTGTGGGCTATCCACCCAGGTCAGGATATCAAGTGGGAGGAGTCAGATATCCAGAACCTCATAAATAAGTTTGAGGCTATGTACAAGTTGGGGGTTCGTGCCTTTGCAGTACACTTCGACGATATTTCGGGCGCTGGAACTAACCCATACTACCAGACCGAGTTGATGAACATCCTCAACGAGGAGTTCGTAGCTAAGAAGGGCGATGTAGCCTCACTTATCGTATGTCCTACCGACTACACCCGCCTTTGGGCTAACCCTACAGAGCGCGGTAGCCTCTATGTATACGGCAACGAGCTACACCCATCGATAGATGTATTCTGGACAGGCGACGCTGTATGTAGCGATATGACCCCAAAGACTATGGAGTGGATATCTACACGCATCAAGCGTCCTGCACTCTTCTGGTGGAACTACCCTGTTACAGACTATGCTCGTCATATCATCATGCAGGGTCCTGTATATGGTCTCTCTCCTGTGCTTACAGAGAATGAGACACGCGGTCTTGTGAGCAACCCTATGGAGCATGGCGAGGCATCTAAGTTGGCTCTATACAGCGTTGCGGACTACACATGGAACACCTCAGACTACAACCCTATCGATAGCTGGGAGCGCGGCTTGGAGTGGCTTGCACCAGAGGTCAAGGAGGCATATCGTCTATTTGCTATCCACTCGTGCGACACCGAGACAGGCTACCGCCGCTATGAGTCTTGGGAAACAAAGACCTTCGGTTTCGAGGATTACACACCTGAACTTTCTGCTACCCTCATGGAGGAGCTTAAGCGTATAGAGGCTGTACCTGCCGAGATGGAGGCTATGGAGAACAAGGCACTCCTTAAGGAACTACGCCCATGGTTGGTTGAGTTCGGCAAACTCGGCACACGCTGTCGCAAGGCTTTGGAGATGCTCGACCGCTATATGCAGGCATCCGACGACAAGAAGTTTGAGGGCTTCTGGGAGGCTTATGTCAACAATCTCATGTCGCTTGAGGATATCGAGGCATACGATGCTCACCGCGTGGGTACAATGAAGCTAAAGCCATTCTACGAGCGCGTGATGGATGGTCTTGTGTCACGCTACTACGAGTACCTCACAGGTCAGAAGTCATCAACACTTAAGGCTTGTGGCACATACAACTCACTACTCGCACCACAGAACAAGTATATGTTCGACAACGACCTTGAGACCTACTACCACTCAGGCGAGGCTCAGCGCACCGACCACTTTGTAGGTGCTGATATGGGTATCGTACGCGAAATTCGCGAGATAAGCATCATTCAGGGTCGCAACTCGGTGGACGATGTCGACTACTTCGACCACTGCGTATTGGAGTACTCAAAGGATGGCAACGAGTGGTTTGCACTCACCGAGCCTATGGAGGGTGTATACGAGATATATTGGAAGGGCGAGCCATTCGAGGCGCGCTATGTAGGTATCCGCAAGTTGGAGTCTAAGAAGCGTAATTGGTTAGCTATACGCGAGTTTGCAATCAACCCTGTGGATAAGAGCGAGTACGGCTGGGATGCCAACCCATTCACCGAGGTTAGCAGCACCGAGGAGCTAAGAGTTGATGTTAAGGAGGGCGCAAAGAGTGTGCGTCTACTCCTTGGCAAGCTTGCCGAGAGCGGCGCAACATATAGAGTTATGTGTGGCGAGGAGCTTATCGCCAAGGGCAATATCTCAACACCTGAGGTCATTATCCCTGTTGAGTTCGTTGTGGACAGCAACGCTAAGAACATCAGCGACCCACTTCTTAAGACACACATCGAGAAGAACGCCAAGAAGTATGCTAAGCGCAACAAGCGTGCTAAGAAGCAGCCTATTACCGTTAACGCTACATCTGTGGTTATCGAGGGCAATGTAACCCTCTATGAGGCTATCGCTGAGTAGGCTACACTACACAACAACAAGGGCAGTCGGGCATACCTGACTGCTCTTTTTTTATAGTACAGAGTATAGAGAACAGATGACAGATGACAGATGACAGAGCAAATTTGCTCTATTTATTAAAACTCGCTCAAAACGGCTAAAAAGGGGCATTATTCCCAAATTTTCAAAATAGTGCTATTTTGCTCCTCAACTTTTTAGTAGCAAAGTTGCTTAAATCGAAAATTTTGCCTATTTTTGCACATCTATATATATAATATATAGGTGTACGAAAAGGTAACAAAATTATAACTATAATACTAAACTATGTCTGAAGAGTTAAACAACACAGGTACGACAGGACGCATTGTTCAGGTCAACCTTGAAGAGCAGATGAAGTCGGCATATATCGACTACTCTATGTCGGTTATTGTGTCGCGTGCGCTGCCCGATGTACGCGATGGACTAAAACCTGTACATCGTCGTATTTTGTATGATATGTCAGCCGAGTTAAGCCTCCACTCCAACAAGCCAACTCGTAAGAGTGCGCGTATTGTCGGTGATGTACTCGGTAAGTTCCACCCACACGGTGATATTTCTGTTTACGAGGCTATGGTGCGTATGGCGCAGGATTGGTCTATGCGCTACCCACTTGTAGAGGGTCAGGGTAACTTTCGTTCTATGGATGGTGACTCGCCTGCGGCTATGCGTTAC
>JAFXBB010000120.1 GCA_017521945.1 Alistipes sp.
CGTGACGCAACAGCGTTGACTGAACGTGGCATAGTTTGAAAGTTTTTGATAGAGTTGGTAGCGGTGTGATTCTCTCACACTCTTTGGGGCTACTTCGCTCCGTTGTTAAAAAATAAATCTCTAAAATACTACTTCTTTATAGCCTTAACCCGCTAATTACTTAACGAGAAGCTGCTTGATCTTAGCCTCATCAGCTGCAGATACAGTACCTGAGTAGCAAAGGTTACGCTTACGCTTGTTAGTCTTTTTTGTCAGGATGTGACTGTGATAAGCGTGCTTACGCTTGATCTTACCTGTGCCGGTGAAAGAAAAACGCTTCTTCGCAGCGGCATTTGTTTTCATTTTTGGCATTGTTACAAAAGTTAAATTAGTTAATAATAGCGCGCAAAGGTAAAAATAATATTTCGAACTTGCAAACATTTGCATCATTTATCACCCAAACACCCTACTTTGCGCCTCGTGGAAGTATCTTTATACGGGCGCTGATAGGCAGATGATCCGAGAGGAGGACATCGTCGCCAGCCACATAGCTCTCAGTTTCAAGCTCTGGTGAGTGGAGGATGTAGTCTATGCGGAGTGTACCATACATAGGGCGGAATGTGTAGCCATAGCCCCTGCCACACTCCTCAAAGGCATCAACATGATTTTGCTTAAGTGCGCTGTAGACATACGACATAGGCGTATCGTTGAAATCGCCACATATCACCCTACGGTATGGAGTGTTATCGATAACCATCGAGAGCGTATCAACAAAGTCGGCACGCACCGATGAGTTCTTAGCGATGCGCTCCACGATGCTACGCATACGCTCTCCATCCTGAAGTATCCTGCCCTGCTCTATATCGGAGCTATCTTCCGAGGAGATGTTCATAGTGTAGAGGTGGTTGTTAAATATACGAAGCGTGTCATTCTTAATCACAATATCTACCCATTGCGATGTACCACGCCCCTCTCCAGATATTGCTCCCGATGCAATTATCGGGTAGCGGCTATAGGTGCGAAGCACCACATCTCCAGTCTCGACAACATCCTCGAGATAGACCTTGCTGTAGCGAGCCTTAAAGAGCGAGTCTATACGCTCCACACACGGCATATCGAGGGCATACTCCTGAAAGCAGACTATATCCGCCACATCAGCCCCTGAGAAGTACTCCACATAGCCATCCACAGCTCTGTTTGAGCTATCATTTCTAAAACCACGAACATTGTAACTCATAAGCGTAAAGGAGTTACGACTTGGCTTCTGCTCCACATAGCGATGAAGCTCCACATTGTAGAAATCCGTGAAACGAAAGAGTCCGGGTATAAGCATGAGTGCCACACAGCCCGCTATTCTCCAGCGTCCCATGACTATCCACATAAGCAGACATATCGCCACACCTATATACAATATAGGAGCGAAGATACCCACTATGGTGAGCGACCCAAAGGTCGAGGGCGCCACATGTGGGGTGAGGTAGGCAATAAATAGAGCTACCGAGAGCGACATGGTAAGAGCAAGCAATATGATAAAGAGTATAGTGCCAATTAGCGAGCCGCCATGCTCCTTACGCTTAGGAGAGCCAAATGGCTCACTGTTATAGGTTTCGCTTTTTCGTGTCATATTGTTGTAGGGTTATAGTAATGTTTACACTTTGGGGCTATGTTAGTAGTAATATCCTCTGTTGCGGTCACGGCGTCGCCACCACATAATGAGCAACCACCCCCAGAACATACCACCAAGGTGGGCAAAGTGTGCCACACCATCCTGTGCCTGAAGCACTACAAGCAACAACTCAATCATACCGTATATGATGACAAACCACTTGGCTCTCATCGGGATAGGTGGAAAGAGAAGCATAATCGTTGCGTTTGGATGCAACATACCGAATGCCAAAAGGAGTCCAAACACCGCGCCCGAAGCACCCACAGTAGGGGTACGAAGGTAGTTCCATAGAAGTGCTGGCGTATCAGCGAGGTTTGCCACATCTATCTGTGCGATGCCAAGCTGTACGAGTGCTGCACCTATACCACAGACAAAGTAGTAGATAAGAAAGCGCTTCGTTCCCATCTCCATCTCTAATCCGCGACCAAACATCCACAACGCGAACATGTTGAAGAAGAGGTGCGAGAAGCCGCCATGTAGGAACATATATGTTACAGGCTGCCACCACTCAAAGAAGAAGCTCTCCACAGGAAAGAGGGCGAACAAACCATACATCTTCGAGGTGTTAAGCATCGTGGTAGCAAGATATGCCACCACATTTGCAATCAGCAAGTTTGTGACTGCTGGTGTCTGGGACATTGAGTTGTTGTATGCCGACATACTTTAGAAGTATTCTATAAGTTAGTAAATAGGTTATTGGAAGCCTCTGCTTCGCTCCTTTCGAATTTATTTTGTTAGCTTATTCTCTATCTCCGCCATGGTAATCTCCGCCATGATAGGGTTTCCCGATGGCGCAAAACATGGGTTTTCCGTCTTTTCAAGTTGGTGCAGCAGCTCTGAGGCGTTCGCCGAGTTCAGTCCACTTGCAAAACAACGACTTCCGCGACTTGCCATAATCTCCGCCATGCGGCAACGCTGCTGCTCAATAGGCGTATCACCCAGCGTTATATTGTGTATCAGCTCGTATAGCAGTTCATCGAGAGGTGTTGCCATATCCAATATTGCAGGACGCCCCGCCACCGAGATACCACCCTCGCCACGATACTCTATCTCAAAGCCAAGGGTTGCAAACTCCTCAGCATAGCTCTCCAATATTTCATACTCCTCCAACGAGAGGGTTAGCTCCTCGGCAAAGAACATACGCTGCACCGGCACAACACCCACACTAAGCGAACGCACTATATCCTCATAAAGTATGCGCTCCTTAGCTCTTTTTAGCGACACTACAACTAAGCTCGCACCATACATCGCCACAGCATAACCGCCACCTATTGACATCACCTCACCAAAAGTTCGCACCTGGGGACCAATACCCCCCGACTCTATGAAATCCAAGAGCTGCTCTTCGACCTCATGTGGTTCATCATCGATATACTCCACCTTCGACTCCACACCTTCACTCATTGGGTAGGTGTAAAACTCCGCTTCTCGTGCTAAAGATGGGGTATAGCCACCCTTTAGCTTTGGCATAGAGCCATCATACGGCACATCAAAGCCCGTAAAAGGCGTGTCGGGCATCGGTGCTGTCGGGTCTATATACTCTGCTGCAAATGGGTTATATGCGCTGTTTGTTGCGGTGCGTGGCTCACTATATATACGCCCCTGCTGCTGCAAAACAGGGATATCTATACCCATATCTTGCGAAAAATCCATCATTGGTACAGCGCCCGTCTTGGCGAGAGTCTCTCTGATGGCCGCCTGCAGGATTTCGATTATAAGGTCGTGGTCTGCGAACTTAACCGTCGTCTTCTGCGGATGGACATTGACATCCACCATATCAGGGTTGACGGTGATGTATATGAAGTATGAGGGCATCGTACCCTCAGGTATAAGTTTCTCGTATGCACGCACTATGGCACGCTGCATAGCCACCGAGTTGAAGTATCTGCCGTTTACGAAGAGATACTGCTCGTTGTTACGCTTTTTGGCGGCCTGAGGACGACCCACAAAGCCCTCGATGCGCACCACCGAGGTATCAACCTCGACATCCAAAAGGTTTTGCTTGATATGCTTACCGACAATATCTATGATACGCCCCTTGCGGTTTGTTGGCATAAGTCTATATAGTGGCGCATCATTCTGACGCAGCTCAAACTCGACCTCTGGATAGCACATCGCCACACGCATAAACTCACTCTTTATCTGCGACTGCAGACGAGAGTTATCGCCATCGATGAACTTTCTACGCGAAGGGACATTGTAGAAGAGGTTACGCACCACAAACTGAGAGCCTACCGAGCAACTCACAGGTCTCTGCGAACGGAATGTACCTCCCGAAATCTCGGTCAGCGTACCAAGCTCATCCTCCTCGCGTCGTGTGCGTAGCTCCACCTCTGCCACCGCAGCGATAGAGGCCAACGCCTCACCACGGAAGCCAAAGGTGTGGAGGTTGTAGACATCCTCAATCGAGCGTATCTTCGATGTGGCGTGCCTGTCGAATGCCATACGGGCATCCACATGAGACATACCTCTGCCGTTATCGACAATCTGAATGAGGTCTTTACCGCCATTGCGATAGTTTACCGACACGGATGTAGCACCTGCATCCAAGGAGTTCTCCATCATCTCCTTGACTACATTCGAAGGTCCGTTTACCACCTCACCTGCAGCAATCTGGTTTGCTACAATCTCTGGCAGAAGCATTATCGTATTCATACTACTCGCGCTTTTTACCATCCACAATCTCCACATCGTCGTCGTAGATGGTTATCTCTCCCACAGAGTTTTGCCACTCTTCTATCTCGTTGATAATCTCAGGTGTTAGGCTCTCAAACTCCGTAAAGTCTATATCGCCATGACGCTCATCGAGGATAATCGACACTGCGCCATCATCACTCCCCTCGACGGTTGCAGTTCCACCAACAACACCACCCTGCTGAAGCAGTTTTTCCTCGTTTGCACGCTCCACAAAGCGCATAAAGCGGGGCATAAACAGAAGCATCGCCAATACCACAGCAACTGCGATAAGGGCGATACGACCTAATCCCTCATACCCACTACGCTCGCCACGCGAAGCATCTCGTGCATCACGCTGAGTTCGTATATACTTACCTGGAGTATAAGGCTCATTATCCTGCTCTCGGGAGGTGCCATGCAGCTCCCTACGCCTGCGGTCGCGCTCCTCCTTACGAGGGTCGTAGTATCGCGGGATGTAGTTAAACTGTCGTGGCTTCGACTTATGTGGACGAAAGAATGACATCTTAATCTAAGATTTTACTAATCAACCTCTTAACAAACGCTCTTCAACCTCTAAAGAAGGACTTCATGCGCTCCAAGATATTCTGGTTCTCAAGTTTCTCAGGCTGCTTGAAGTGAGGCATCTTATCGAGCTTCTCAACAAGCTCGCGCTCCTGCTTTGTAAGCTCCGTAGGTATGGTGACATCCACTATTACCTTGATATCGCCACGACCCATACCGTTTACAGATGGGAGACCCTTACCTCTTAGACGCAACACCTTACCTGCATGTGTACCCTGCGCAATCTTTATGCGTACACGACCATCGATTGTAGGCACCTCAACCTCGCCACCGAGGATAGCCGTCGTAGCTGTAATGTTGAGCGTATGTACAAGGTCATTACCGTCACGCATAAGTTGAGCATCCTCAATCTCCTCGATAACCACGATAAGGTCGCCATTCACGCCACCGCGGCGCGCAGCATTACCCTTACCCTCGACCTTAATTGCCATACCCTCGGCTACACCTGCAGGGATATTAACCTCGACAATCTCCTGACCGCGCTCTGTACCCTCGCCATTACACTTCGTGCATCGCTCCTTGATGATGCGACCCTCGCCCCCGCAATCTGGGCAGACACTCTGTGTCTGCATACGACCGAAGAATGAGTTCTGCACAGTAATCACATAACCCGAGCCACCACACTTAGAGCATGTAGAGTAGCCTGAGCCGCTCTTAGCACCTGAGCCACCACACTCCGAGCAGGCAACCGTCTTGCTAATCTTGAGTTTCTTGGTCACACCCTCAGCAATCTCCTTAAGGGTAAGTTTCACCGTTACACGAATATCCGAGCCACGGCTCTGACGACGGTTACCGCGTGAGCGACCACCGCCAAAACTACCGAAACCACCACCAAAGGCACCACCGAAGATATCACCAAACTGCTCAAAGATATCCTCCATTGAGAAGCCTCCGCCACTAAAGCCACCATAGCCACCAGCACCGCCAGCACCATTCATACCCGCATGACCAAAGCGGTCGTAGCGCGCACGCTTATCCTCGTTCGAAAGCACATCGTATGCCTCAGCCGCCTCCTTAAACTTCTCCTCAGCCTCTTTATCGCCCGGATTTTTATCGGGGTGGTACTTAATCGCCGCCTTACGGTACGCCTTCTTTATGGTATCGGCATCGGCATTGCGCTCAACGCCTAACACCTCATAATAATCTCTCTTCTCAGCCATAACAAACAGTCGTTTTACTCTCCAACAACAACCTTAGCATAACGCAACACATGCTCACCAATCTTATAGCCACGCTGCACGCAGTCAATAACAAGACCTCTCTTATCCTCGCCTGCTGCAAAACGCGCTACAGCCTCCTGCTCCTCCTCATTGAAAGGCTTATCTATGCAGTCGATAGCCGTAATGTTTGCGCCCTGCAATACGCTCTCAAACTTCTTCATCACAAGTTCCTCACCGGCACGCAACGCCTCGATATCATCGCTCTTGTGTGATGCTGCAAATGCACGCTCCATATCATCCAAGATAGGGAGGATCGCTTTCCATGCGCTCTCACAGCCACGCTCCACCAAATCCATCTTCTCCTTGATGGTGCGCTTACGGAAGTTGTCGAACTCTGCCTGTAGACGCATATACTTATCGCGCCACACTGCAATCTGCTCCTCTAACGAAGGCTCTGCCACATTGTCACTTTCCACTATTTGCTTTTCTTCCTCACTTAATACGATAATATGCTTAGCCCAACTAAAAACCTCATCAATCAACCTTTGAATAAGCCATGGCCGATGAC
>JAFXBB010000121.1 GCA_017521945.1 Alistipes sp.
CGGAGTCTTTGAGGCTCTTATAGACTTCTTTCTAATTGCAAAATTTGGAAATAGCCCGCTATTACCTGCATTTTACAATATAAAATTAGTTCTATAATAGCTCTCAAATACTCTCGAAATAAAATTCAAAACAGCTTCTAATAAAAACCAAATAACTATGAAAAAAACCTTACTACTATTTGTGTTGCTATTTGCAACGACATTTTCGGCTGTTGCCGACAAGGGAATGTGGCTTCCATCACTTATTTCAAGCCGCATAGAGGATATGAAGTCTAAGGGCTTCAAGCTCTCTGCCGAGGATATCTACTCTATTAATCAAGCCTCGTTGAAGGATGCTGTAGTGTTGTTCGATGGCGGCTGCACAGGAGAGATTGTGTCGGACAAGGGACTACTCCTTACCAACCACCACTGTGGCTACGATGCTATTCAGGCACACTCAACCGTTGAGCATGACTACCTCACAAATGGTTTTTGGGCTAAGAGCGAGGACGAGGAGTTGTACTGCCCGGGTCTTAAGGTACACATCCTTGTACGCATGGAGGAGGTCACTGACCGTATTGCTGCGGGACAGACAAAGGAGGATATCATTGCCAAGGCTGAGGCCGAGGGCGAGGGTTACTTCGCCAAGGTGGAGTCTATGTACTATGGCAACATGGCGTATCTCTTTGTTTATCGCGAGTTTAGGGATGTTCGTTTGGTAGGCGCACCTCCTACCACTATTGGTAAGTTTGGTGCCGATAACGACAATTGGATATGGCCTCGTCACACAGGCGACTTCTCTGTTTTCCGTATCTATGCCGACAAGAATAACAACCCTGCGGAGTATAGCAAGAATAACAAGCCATACACCCCTGCACGCCACTTTGAGGTATCGACAGCTGGCGTCAAGGAGGGTGACTTCACCATGATTTATGGCTTCCCCGGCAACACTCAGGAGTATATCACTTCGGATGCTGTGAAGTATATCTCAGAGCTATCTGACCCTACCAAGATTGAACTTCGTACCAAGCGTCTTGATATCATTGGTGATGCACAGGCTAAGTCGGCAAAGACACGCATTCAGTACGCTGCTAAGCAGGCGAGCATCGCAAATGCATGGAAGAAGTGGCAGGGCGAGGTTAAGGGTATCAACCGCCTCGGCACAGTAGCTAAGAAGCTTGCCTACGAGGAGCGTTTCCGTACTGATAACCCAGATAAGGCGTACCTTTTGGACTCATTGGCTGCAGCCTACGAGCGCAATGCAGAGGGTTACTTCAACTATGAGCTTTATACCGAGACTTTGCGTGGCATAGAGATTCAGAATGTTGTGCGTCTTGCCCTTAATGAGAGCCTTTCGGAGGCGGAGAGAGCAGCTGCTATAGAGTTGTTCTACAAGGACTTTGATGTAAATGTTGACCGCGCTTTGGCTATTGCTATGCTCAAAGAGTACGAGAAGATGGGTACATATATTTCTGAGGAGCTAAAGGCTTTGTTTGCACAGCATGGTGGCGCTGAGGGTTATGCTAACTACCTCTACGACAATACTGTACTTGGTGCAATCGAGGGCTTTAGCGTTGAGGCTGCCAAGTGTGACCCTGTAGCGGAGTTTGTAGCAGCCATTGCCCCTATCCAGCAGCGCATAAAGTCATACACATACCGTAACTTCAGCAACCACCCAGATATCGAGCGTTGGTTCCGTCCTTATGTTAAGGCGTTGATGGAGTGGGACAAGGAGCGTGCCTTCTTCCCAGATGCCAACCTCACATTGCGTGTTGCATACGGTAAGGTTGCGGGATATGAGTACGCCGATGGCGAGTGGCACTTGCCACAGACGACCTTGGAGGGTATCATCGAGAAGGATAACCCTGAGATTTACGACTACAATGTACCTCAGGAGCTTCGCGATGCATACGCAAAGAAGGATTATGGTCGCTGGGGTATTGAGCTAAATGGTAAGTACACAGTGCCTGTATGCTTCATTGCCACAAACCACACTACAGGTGGTAACTCAGGCTCTCCAGTGCTTAACGACAAGGGTGAGCTTATAGGTATTAACTTTGACCGTACATGGCTCTCAACAATGTCAGATATCGAGTTCGACGAGACCTTGTGCCGTAACATCATCTGTGATATTCGCTATGTACTCTTTGTTATCGACAAGGTGGGTGGCGCATCATGGATTGTAGATGAGATTTTGGAGTAATATAGCACTATAATTATTCTAAAATACCACTTATTTTAGGGCGTAGTAGAGCATATATCACTACTCTAAAATAGCATATTTTTGGGTTGAATGGATTATTTTCCATTCAGCCCATTCTCTTTAGTACCCTATTTTTATAGGTATTTTGTTTGCTAAATGGGATATTTTTTGTAGATTTGCACTATATTGACCTATTGACAAGAGATAGTAATACTGCATAATTATTCGAGAAGATGTAAGCAAATGCTGTATTATTATGATTCTCAATTCCTTACGCGCTGCGCGCGTAGTGTACGCATACGTGGCGCGCAGGTACGCACGCATGATGTGCCTAAGAGCAGGCGATGAGTGCAAAGAGGAGTAGAGAGTGTGGAAATGGGCAAGAGATAAGAGACAAACAGAACAAAAGATAACTTAACTTATTTATTAACTTTAATTTTTAACCATGAAAAGAATTTTATTCTTTGCTGCATTGGTACTCGGCGTAGTATCATGCCAGAAAGACCACAACGGTCTTGATGTCGACGCTAATGGTGAGGCAGCGTTCACTTTGAATGTTGCTCTTCCTGAGGCTGTGACTCGTGCTGCCGGCAGCGACAGTGCATTGGGTGGTGTCATAAACATCGACATGACCAAGTACGACATCCGCTACATCCTTGAGGTGTACAACAATGACGCTTCAAACACTAACCTTCTTGGCACATTGGCTAAGGAGCGTATGGTAAACTATGAGACTGAGGCTACTTCAACATCTTTCTCATTGCGTCTTATCCCTGGTCGTGACTACCGTTTCGTAGTTTGGGCCGATTTCGTAGAGCAGGATCACAACAACGCTCAGGATCATTCTGCTGACCGTCTATACGACACATCTGCAGGTTTGAAGCAGGTAACTCTTGCTACTGATAGCTGGACAGCTATTGATGAGAGCCGCGATGCTTACACAAACTACTTCGATGTTGACGACTTCTCAAGCACTTCAACCGTAAACTTTGAGCTTACTCGTCCA
>JAFXBB010000122.1 GCA_017521945.1 Alistipes sp.
AGATAGGTCGCAGATGCGCCCTTATAATCGAAAATTACTCGTATTGACCTGTTTTAAGTCGCATAACCTCATCCTTTGTAAGGAAACGCCAATCGCCGCGCTTGAGGTTCTTCTTGGTAAGACCTGCATAATATACACGGTCGAGTTTCTGTACGGTGTAGCCAAGATGCTCGAACATACGGCGCACGATACGGTTGCGACCCGAGTGAATCTCCACGCCTATAGTCTTCTTATCCTCAGATGCGTATGCCACCTCATCAGCAAAGATGTCGCCATCCTCAAGAGTTATACCCTCGGTTAGGGCATCCATATCTGCACGGGTAAGAGGCTTATCGAGTGTTACCTGATAGATCTTCTTCTTGCGATATGATGGGTGTGTAAGCTGGCGTGTTATATCGCCATCGTTGGTTATAAGGAGTAGACCAAGAGAGTTTTTATCGAGGCGACCTACAGGGTATACACGCTCTGTGCATGCATTCTTCACAAGATCCATCACAGTCTTATCGGCATGAGGGTCATCAAGCGATGTAACATAACCCTTAGGCTTGTTAAGCACGATATAAACATGCTTCTCACCCTGAAGCTTCTCATCATTGAAGCGCACCTCATCTGTTGGCAAAATCTTTGTTCCAAGTTCGGTAACAACCTGACCATTAACCGTTACCACACCTGCAAGGATAAACTCATCAGCCTCACGGCGAGAACATACACCCGATTGTGCGATAAAACGGTTAAGTCTAATCTCACCTGTTGCGCGGTTAGGGTTATACTTTGGATATGAACGAGGCTTCTCGTCACGCTTAGGTGCAAAACCACGCTTTGCGCCACCCTTAGCATCGCTACGACGCTCTGTGCGCTCACCACGCTGTGGTCGCTCCGAACGGTTGAAGTTACGCTCTGTGCGCTCACCGCGCTCACCACGCTCGGCACGCTCGGCACGAGGCTTACGCTCCTCATACTCTGGGCGTAGGCGGTTGTCCGCGGTAAAGTGCGGATTGTAAGATGAACGCTTCTCCTTGTTCGCCACGCGTGGGCGGAACTCTCTCTGCTCCTCGCTATCAGCCTCACGGCGAGGACGAGGGCTACGCTCAACACGCTCCGAAGTGTTTACACGCTGACGCTTGTCGCGTGCAAAACGAGATACATTCGATGTTGAGTCTGTCTTAATTGTCTTCATAAAATATAACTATTGTAAATAATCGAGGCAAAGGTAACTATTATTTTTTGACGATTGTAACTTTTTGCAAAATTTATACCAAATAGTTACCTTTGCATCCAAATAAGATATATTTATGAACAGAGAGATACTTAGACTTGCAATACCAAACATCATATCCAATATCACAGTACCCCTCATGGGTATCGCCTCGACATTTATAGCGGGGCGAATAGCGGGAAGTGATGGCGCGGTAACTATTGGTGCGCTATCTATTGGTGTTGCCATCTTCAACTTTATCTACTGGAACTGCTCGTTTCTACGCATGGGAACATCGGGTCTTACAGCTCAGGCATACGGCGCAGGAGAGAAGAAGGAGTACACCCTAATGCTATGGCGTGCGCTGTGCGTAGCTCTATGTGTTGGCGTTGCAGCCTTTGCGTTGCAGTGGCCTATAGGTGAGTTCTCACTATGGTTTATGAGTACGGGCGATGCTACGAGCGATGCTATGATATCCGACTACTTCTACACCCGTATCTGGGCAGTACCTGCAGGTATCATGCTCTTTGCCTTCAACGGCTGGCTCACTGGCATGCAGAATGCCGTAGTACCCATGTGTGTGGCTGTACTCGTCAATATTCTCCATGTAGGTTTTAGCTATCTCTTCTCCATTGTTGGCGATTGGGGTCTGCAGGGCATAGCCTTAGCTTCGGTCGTAGCGCAGTGGAGCGGTGTAGCTGTTATGACAGTGGTGATACTTATTAAATATGGTAAGCGTCTTGTGCGCGTAACCTTTAAGGAGGTTGTCGATATTCCTGCCATGAAGCAGTTCTTCAACATCAACAGCGATATCATCATCCGCACCTTCTGTCTTGTGGCGGTATATACATTCTTTACTAAGGCATCAGCAGATATGGGCGACAAGAATATCCTCGCGGTCAACACCATACTTCTACAGCTCTTCACCCTATTCTCATATATGAACGATGGCTTTGCCTATGCAGCAGAGGCTCTTACAGGGCGTTTTGTGGGTGCAAGGGATGTTGCATCACTTAAGAGGTGCATCAAGCTATGTGTGGTATGGAGCGTTGTGGTGGCACTTATGTATGTGGGTGTATATGTCGGCTGGTGGCAAGATATATTCTCGCTGCTTGTGGAGTCCGAGAGCACTAACCTAACCGAACTTCTTGCCGTTGCCAAGGAGTATATCGTGTGGGTTATAATCATACCTATAGCCTGCGCTATGCCCTTTGTTATGGATGGCATCATGGTCGGAGCAACGCGTAGCCGCATTATGCGTGACTCGATGATATGGTCGGCAGTATGTTATTTTGCGCTACTCTACGGCACACGCTGGCTTATAGGCAACAACGCCATCTGGCTCGCCTTTACATCCTTTATGTTTATCCGCGGCGTACTGCAATATTTTATGTCGGATAAACTACGCGATATATACCGCGAGGCGGAGAGGTAACAGAGAGAGAAGCGTCAAAGGAGTGCCGCTATCACAAGAGAGTGGTTGAAGGGAATTTAGAGAGTTTAAGGAGTTTAGGGAGTTTATTCTCTAAATTCACTAAATTCCCTAAGTTCACTAAATTCACTACTATTCACCACCCTTATCACAAGAAAGAACATCAGCACCACAACCCAATTTCTTGTCAGAAGGGGTTAGATGTGACCTCGATTAAGAAATTGCCCCAGATGGGACATACTAAGCGTATTTCCCATTTGGGGCAATGATTGAGAGGCCGCAGATGGCCCCTTATCACAAGAAATTTACAGTGCCATATCCCCATCCTTGACCCATCCGAGGCGTTTCATTATCGCGTGGAAGATAAGGCTCAATATAGCTGGAGCGACAAAATAGAGTCCTATAATCTCGGCAAGCAAGATTGCATTATCCATAGTACCTGCCATTGAGTCCCAACAACCAATAGGACCCACCAAGCCCGCAGTACCCATACCTGCACCCGCTGGGGAGTTGGTCATCTTAAAGACCATTGTCGATATTGGACCCAGCACTGCAGAGGCAAGAGTTGGTGCAAGCCAGATGATTGGCTTACGGGCGATATTTCCAATCTGAAGCATAGATGTTCCAAGACCCTGAGAGATAAGACCACCGATGCCATTATCCTTGAAGCTGATGACGGCAAAGCCTATCATCTGTGCGCAGCAGCCTGCCGTAGCCGCACCCGCAGCTATACCACTAAGACCTATAGATATACACAACGCCGCCGAGCTAATAGGAAGGGTTAGAATACAACCGACTGATACCGAAACAATGATACCCATAATAAATGGGTTAAGCATAGTGGCACGGTTGATGACCTCACCGAGCGACATTACCCACTCGCCAATAGGCACACAGCAGTACTTTGCAAAGAGACCGCCAGCAACAACCGCAACAAGAGGTGTGATGATTATATCAACAGGTGTACGCTTAGAGACCAACGAGCCAGCCTCGATACCAACAATGGCTGCAAGGTAGGCACCAATAGGATTACCACCCACATCGCCCCAATTACCACCAAGCGAGTAACCCAAAGCGCCCACGGCAACAGCCGAAATGGTTACCAACGGGTCACGCTTCATGCCGAGCGCGATAGCCAGACCGATAGAGCCACCAACGACCAAATCAAGTTGCAAGAGGCGCGCTATCTCCGCGAGAAAGTCAAAGCCAGGGATTTTAGCTATTTGTCCAATGATAAGTCCCAAGATAAGGGAGCAGAAGAGACCCATAGCCATATAGCTTAGGGCATCTACAACATAGATTTTGAACCAACTCTTCTTGTTCGTTTTTGTTTGTATCATAGTAGTTTATGTTTTCTATTTATACTCTGTAGGGGGTAGGTTATTTATCTGCCATGTTCTATCCTTCTTAAAGCTCACATCATCAGGTTTATTGCTATAGATACGGCTATAGTCGAAGTAGAAGCCCTTTATACCATCATGGCTCTTACCACGCAAAGGGACAAACTCTACACTACGACTGATAATCCGCGCCTCGTTATAGTTATATTCCTTGGATGCCAAGAGGTCGTAGGCGTGCGAGAACATGAGAATATGCCACGCAGACTCCTCCTTAAGTCCCGTACCAGAGCGCTCTATAGCTCCTAAGATACCATTTAGATAATTAAAATACAACACCTCGCGTTCTTTATCGCCCAAGGCACCATAGGCATACGCCATGATATTCAAAACCTTAGGCGAGAAAGGGTCAACCTCTAACGCCTCAGCACCTCGCTCAACAAGTATTTCGAGCTGTCCAATAGTTGGTTGTTGCGGGTCTAATCCAGCCATAACCTCCATTAACGCATCAAAAGCCTTATTCTCAACAAAAGGACGATACTCATCCGAAAAATAATAGCCGTAGTATAGATAGTAGTACTCGTCGGCAGTTAGCTGCTCGGTGCCTGAGCGATACTTAAGCATAAGGTTGGTGTAGTAGTATGGCGAGGAGGTATCGAGCGTATGGCTCAGTATCTCATCCTCGGTGGGTACAACTACCCTATCCTGCGCCGAGAGTGGCACCAACAGCATCACCGCAACAAGCAGCGTCAATATATCTTTGCAGGTACTCCTCATTATCTTAGGTCATACTTTTTAATAGCCTCCTTCATCTTCGTAGCCAACGCCTCACTCGCCTCAACCAAAGGTAGACGCACCTCGGCTGTGGTAAGTCCCATCAGCTTTGTCATAGTCTTAACGCTCGATGGATTACCCTCTTTGAAGAGCAAATCTATAGGCGTTTGTAGTTGCTCGATTTGAGCCTCGGCCTCGGCGATACGACCCTCCATAGCATTATGCACGCAGTTGCAGAAACGCTCCACGAAGGCGTTGGCAGCAACCGATATAACACCCTCACCGCCTCGCTTTATAAGCTCCACGGTGATACCATCATCGCCCGAGAGAACAACAAAATCATGCGGTTTGCCATCGATAATGCGCTGCATCTGCTCGATATCACCTGAAGCCTCCTTAACTGCTACTATCTTATCTGTAGCCTTAGCAAGACGAAGCGTGGTCTCGGCGGTCATATTTACACCCGTGCGACCCGGTACATTATAGAGGATTACAGGCACTGGCGATGCCTCAGCAACAGCCATATAGTGACGATAGATACCCTCCTGTGATGGTTTGTTGTAGTATGGCACAACGCTGAGTATAGCCACGGCTGCCGAGAGATCAAACGAGCGTAACTGCTCTACAAGCTCATGCGTATTATTGCTACCCATACCTACAACTATTGGTACGCGCTTAGCAGTTCGCTCAACTATAAAGTTTAAGACCTCTTGACGCTCTTTTATATTGAGCGTCGCTGTCTCGGCTGTTGAGCCAAGAGCCACAATATAGTCCACACCACCCTTAATCACATGATCAACCATACGACCAAGAGCCTCGTAGTCCACCTTGTAGTTATCGAATGGGGTGATAAGAGCTACACCCACACCCTTAATCTTATTCTGTATCATATTACCCATTAAAATAGTGTTCCTTGAACTGGTTTATTATCTATAACTGTTTCGCTCTCTGTATGAGGCGTTTCAATCACCTCGGCGGAGGATATAAGTGCCAAGAACTCAGCCTCCGAGAGGATTGTAATGCCCAACTTCTCAGCCTTCTGTCGCTTTGCTGGTCCCATATTCTCTCCCGCGACAATAAAGTCAACATTAGCCGATACCGCAGCGAGATTTCTACCGCCGTGTTCCTCGACCAACGCCTTCATATCATCACGCGAGCGACCCTCAAATTTACCAGATATAACCACACTCTTACCCTCCAAGGCGTTGGATGTTTGCACCTTATCCTTAACTTCAAACTGTAGTCCTGCAGAGCGCAGTGTTTCAATAATTTTGCGATTGTCTTCTTCGGCAAAATACTCCGTAATAGCAACGGCGATTTTTGAGCCTACCTCCTCTGCCTCAGATAGTTCCTCAATAGTGGCATTTGCTATAGCATCCAAAGTACGGAAGTGTGAGGCGAGATATTTAGCTGTCGTCTCACCCACATAGCGAATACCAAGAGAGAATAATACGCGCTCAAAAGGCACTTCGGCAGAGAGGCGCACGCCCTCCAATATATTTGCCGCAGACCTCTCACCGAGGCGTGGCAACGATGCAAGCAGCATTGGGTCAAGGTGGTATATATCTGCTATATTGTGTAGCATGCCATTCTCCCAAAGTAGCTCTATAGTCTCGACACCCAAGCCCTCGATATCCATCGCCTTGCGACCAACGAAGTGGACTATACGACCTATAATTTGAGGTTTGCACCCCTTACTATTGGGGCAGAAGTGTTTTGCCTCACCCTCATCACGCACAAGCTCCGTACCGCACTCTGGACAGTGGGTTATATACTCAAAAGGTTTGCTATCGGCTGGTCGCTCGGATAGCTCGACCTCAGTAATCTTAGGGATAATCTCGCCCCCCTTCTCCACATAGACCATATCGCCAAGACGAATATCCAACGCCTCTATCTGGTCGGCATTATGTATCGATGCGCGCTTGACAACTGTACCTGCAAGTTGCACAGGTTCGAGGTTAGCCACAGGTGTCACAGCTCCCGTACGCCCCACCTGAAAATCGACACTAAGCAACTTAGTTAGCGCACGCTCCGCCTGAAACTTATACGCCACAGCCCAGCGAGGTGCCTTAGCCGTAGAGCCAAGTGTTCGCTGGTCAGAGTAGCGATTAACCTTTATAACAATGCCGTCGGTTGCGTATGGCAACGCCTTTCGCGCACTGTCCCAATAGGCAATAAACTCCTCTATCTCCTGACGGCTACGACAAAGCTTTATATGCTCCGATATCTTGAAGCCCCACTTTTTTGCCTCCATAAGGTTGTCCCAATGAGTTGCCTTTATAGGCTCGTCAACAGCGATATGGTAGAGCGTACAATCTAAGCCACGATGTGCCACAACCTGTGAAGATTGCTGCTTTAGTGTACCTGCAGCGGCATTACGAGGGTTGGCAAGGAGCGGCTCGCCAGCCGCCTCACGCTCGGCATTGAGCCTATCAAACGAGGCGTAGGGCATATATATCTCGCCGCGTATCTCAAACATTGTTGGATAGCCCTCGCCACGAAGGCGTAGAGGAATGGAGCCTATGGTGCGAACATTGTTAGTCACATCATCGCCCCTACGACCATCACCGCGTGTCACAGCGCGCTTAAGTGCGCCATTTTCGTAGGTCAGAGATATAGCCGTGCCGTCAAACTTTAGCTCACAGACAAACTCCACCTCACCAATCTCCTTAGTGATGCGATCAATCCACTCGCCAAGCTCCTCCGAGGAGTAGGTATTGGAGAGTGACTGCATAGCATAGCGATGCTCAACACTCTGAAACTCGGATGTAAGGTCACTACCCACACGCTTGGTTGGAGAGTTCTCGTCTGCATGTTCTGGATAGCGAGCCTCCAAATCCTGAAGCTCACGGAGTAACATATCGAACTCGCGGTCGGAGATTTCCGGACTATTCTCCACATAGTATTTATGGCTATGGTAGTCGAGCTGTCGCTCTAACTCCCTCATGCGTTCTATATCTTTATTCATACATATATATTAAACATTGTAAAGTTACATAAATTGTTTGGAATAGCGAAGAAAAATCGAAAAAATAAAAAAAATATTGCATATCGCTTGCACATTATCAAATTGTAATTACATTTGCGGAAAATTTTTCACAAACGGCAAACGATGTGCCATTTGAGATATTGAGAATTGATACAATTATTAGATATGGCTACAAGTAAAAGACGACTAATTACAAGCATCCACAACCTAACTCCAGAACAGCTTGCAGAGCTTAAGACGCTCTACCCTCTCGGTTTTAACGATGTAATGATACGCTACGACAAACCCGATGGCACATTCTTCTATACTGTACCATACGAGACTGAGGATACATATTACATGGTAAAGATTGATGTCAAGGTGGATGATGGCGCTGATGATGACAGCGACAATTACTACGATGACGATGATATCAAGGGTGCTGACGAGTTGGCAGATACACAGCCTGACGATGCATCAGATGACGAGTATTAATGATCAAGAGAGCTTCGGCTCTCTTTTTTGTTGTTTAATAAGAGTATTGGTTACAATTATAAAAAATTTTATTATATTTGTGCGATTTTTGAAAATATAGACTAAACAAAGAGATTATTTAATAACCAAATATAGTCACAACATGATTAACTACAAGGATTTAGGTCTCGTGAATACACGCGAGATGTTCAAGAAAGCCGTTGATGGCGGTTATGCTATTCCAGCGTTCAACTTCAACAATATGGAGCAGCTTCAGGCTATCATTATGGCAGCTGCCGAGACAAAGTCACCTGTAATTCTTCAGGTATCTAAGGGCGCACGCCAGTATGCTAATCAGACACTTCTTCGCTACATGGCAGAAGGTGCTGTTGAGTATGCTAAGGAGCTTGGTTGGGAGAAACCACAGATTGTTCTTCACCTCGACCATGGCGATAGTTTCGAGACTTGCAAGAGCTGTATCGACATGGGCTTCTCATCAGTGATGATTGATGGCTCACACCTCCCATACGAGGAGAATGTTGCTCTTACAAAGAAGGTTGTTGAGTATGCACACCAGTTTGATGTAACTGTAGAGGGCGAGCTTGGCGTATTGGCAGGTGTTGAGGATGAGGTGTCTGCTGCAGAGAGCCACTACACAAAGCCAGAAGAGGTTGTAGATTTCGTAACTAAGACTGGTTGCGACTCACTTGCTATCTCTATCGGTACATCACACGGTGCATTCAAGTTCACTCCAGAGCAGTGTACTCTCGACCCAAAGACAGGTCGTCTTCTTCCACCACCTCTTGCTTTTGATGTACTTGCCGCTATCGAGAAGCAGCTCCCAGGCTTCCCTATCGTGCTACACGGCTCATCATCAGTGCCACAGGATGAGGTTGACACAATTAATAAGTATGGTGGCGCATTGAAGGCTGCAGTTGGTATTCCTGAGGAGCAGCTTCGCAAGGCCTCTAAGAGTGCCGTATGTAAGATTAATATCGACTCTGACTCTCGTCTTGCAATGACAGCAGCTGTTCGTGAGGTATTTGCTCAGAAGCCAGCAGAGTTCGATCCTCGTAAGTACTTGGGTCCTGCTCGCGACAACATGAAGAAGCTCTACATCCATAAGATTAAGGAGGTTCTTGGCTCTGACAACAAGGCTTAATAGGTCTGTATAACAAAAGAGACTGAATAAAACATAGGGGATGGCTAAAAAGTAAATTAGCCATCCCCTTTTTCTTGAAAGTTTAATAAATTAGGTCAAACTCGTGCGGTAGGAATAAAAACTTCCCACAAAAAAAGTTGATTACTAATTTATATAACCCTCCTCAAGATTACTTCTTAGCCTCCTCAACAGAGACCTTACGGAACTCCTTCAAAAGCTTAGTAAGCTCCAAAGCGGCCTTACGAGCGCGCGTACCTGCTGCCTTATTATTCTTCTCTACCTGCAAAGCTGCATCCTTTGCAAATGCCTCATACTGAGCTGCAATGTTTTCAACTAATGTCTTCATATTATTAATAATTAAGTGTTTGTTCTCTATGCAAAGTTATAAATTATTTTTGTTTTGCAATAGTTTTTATTCATTTTTTTGCAATAATTAGCACCTTTTTTTGTGCATACCTATATAAAATAACCATTTTTAGGGATTGATTTTAGCATATCGTATCGCTATCTTTGCACCCAAAGAGTAGAGATATATGAGGTTAAGTGATTTGAAGATTGGCGAAACTGCAACCGTAGTTAAGGTACTTGGCTACGGAGGTTTTCGTCGTCGTATAATGGAGATGGGCTTTGTCTATGGTCAAGAGGTTACAGTAATTCTTGACGCGCCACTCAAAGACCCTATAGAGTATCACATCATGGGCTACGATATTTCGCTAAGGCGCAAGGAGGCTGAGATGATTGTGGTCATGACACGCGAGGAGGCAGATAGTCTCATTAGCATGGAGGGAACAACACTTGTTAGTAGCGATGATATAGTAAAACATGCCTTGGACAGCAGTCGTAAGCGCATAAGCATAGGATTGGTTGGCAACCCAAACTCTGGTAAAACCTCACTATTCAATACGCTATGTGGTCGTAGCGAACATGTGGGCAACTATAGTGGTGTCACAGTGGACGCTAAGCGTGGCACACTAAAATACAAGGGTTACACCATTGAGGTGACCGACCTACCTGGCACATACGCCCTCTCGGCATATTCACCCGAAGAGGTATATGTGCGCCGCCACCTTATAGATAATACCCCAGATGTTATCATCAACACCGTGGTTGCTTCAAATCTTGAGCGTAACCTATACCTCACAACCGAGCTTATCGACATTAGTCCTAAGATGGTCATTGCACTAAATATGTACGATGAGTTGGAGCAGAGTGGAGCGAAATTTGACCACGAGGCATTAGGCGAGATGATAGGTGTCCCTATAATTCCTGTGGTCGCCCCAACAGGTCAGGGAATTGAACAGCTGCTTGATGCTGTTATTGGGGTTTATGAAAACCAAGATCAGCGTGTTCGTCACATTCATATAGGCTACGGCACCATTATAGAGGAGAATCTTGAGGCGCTCAATGCCGATATGCGTCAGCATCGCGAGGAGCTTATTGCCCACTTCCCACCACGCTACTACGCCTTGAAACTCATCGAGGGGGATAAAGAGATTAAATCACTTCTGGAGTCTGCGCCTCACTATGAGCGATGGTCAAAGATGGCGAACGCAGCGCGTAGCGAGATAGAGACTGCACTTGGCGAGGATATCGAGACTGCACTATCGGCACAGAAGTATGGCTTTATATCTGGTGCGCTTAAGGAGACCTACACCGCATCTGAGCAGAAGCGCAACACCATAGGCGACAAGATTGACGAGATAGTAACTCACCGCATTTGGGGCTTTCCAATCTTCTTTGCCCTAATGTGGTTTATGTTCTATTGCACATTTACTCTTGGTGCATATCCTCAGGATTGGATTGATGCCGGCGTGGGCTGGTTATATAACACAGTAAGAGGCATGATGCAAGAGGGACCTCTCAGAGATATGCTCACCGACGGTGTCATCAGTGGTGTTGGTAGTGTTCTTGTGTTCCTGCCAAACATCATGATACTCTACCTGTTTATCTCCATACTCGAAGACTCAGGCTATCTTGCACGCGCGGCCTTTATTATGGATAAGGTTATGCACCGCATGGGTGTCCACGGCAAGTCGTTCATTCCAATGATTATGGGCTTTGGTTGTAATGTTCCCGCGGTGATGGCGTGCCGCACTATCGAGTGTACAACATCGCGCATTATTACCATTATGGTCGTACCGTTTATGTCATGCAGTGCGCGACTACCTATATACATGATGATTGTGGGTATCTTCTTCCCAGCTCATGCTGGCACTGTTCTCTTCCTATTGTATCTCTTCGGCATGATTATGGCTGTTATCTCGGCTCGACTTATGCGTAGGTTTATGTTCCGCGAGCAGGAGGCACCATTTGTCATGGAGCTATCACCCTACCGCATACCTACAGCCAAGGCTACAATACGCCACATGTGGTCCAAGTGCGCTCAATATCTTAGGAAGATGGGTGGTCTTATACTCATAGCATCTATTGTCGTATGGCTACTAAGCTACTACCCTCGCCCTGCAGCGAACATTGAGACAGAAGCACCACAATATGAACAATCATATATGGGCAAACTCGGAAGTTGGTGCCAGCCTATTTTCGAGCCTATGGATATGGGGTGGCAGGCTACGGTTGCTCTGCTATCGGGCATTCCAGCCAAGGAGATTGTTGTGAGTACAATGAATGTGCTATATGCTCATCCTAATGATGAGGAGGCCGAGAGTGAGGATGTGCTATCCAAGGATGTCAGTCGACGCATAGCAGGCAGCATGTCTACAGCCACAGCAGTTGCTTTTCTAATCTTCTCACTACTATATTTACCATGTGTAGCCACGATTATGGCTATAGGCTCTGAACTTAATTGGAAGTGGGCTGTAGGCTCAGCACTATACAATACCGCCATTGCTTGGATATTTGCATGGCTTGCATACCACATAACACTACTACTATGATTATAAATTGGCAAGAGTTGGCTGTGGCAGTAATTGCTATAGTGGTTGCGATACTACTTGTGCGTCGCATCTGGAACTTCTTTTTTTGTAATAAGGGGTGTTCGTGTTCGGAGTGTGACAAGGAGTGTAATAGACGAAGAGTGGACAAATAGAATATTTTAAGCATTTTTTTGTCATATCATGGTGTAAATCAAAAATAATTTATACCTTTGTCATATCGATTACAAACACAAACATTTATAAACTATGAAGAAGTTTTTTGCACTACTTGCTGTAGTAGCAAGTATTTTTGCCGTTAGCTGCGAGGGCGGCTTTGATTTATCCGATCTTCTTAGACCATATCTTCCTGACCCTGTTGTTGGTGAGGCAATCTTGGAGGTTGATGAAGATGGAAACTACATTGTTGGTCCAGAGGGCGGTGAGCTAAATGTTGATCTAAGTGTTGTTCAACAGTACTTGGAGATGGACTTGGTATCACAGTTCATGTTTGAGATCTCTGAGGAGGGTAAGGATTGGATTTATATTAGCAGCATTGAGGAGATTACAAACGGCACTCTTATCATCGATGTCGATGCCAATACCACAGATCAGAAGCGTTATGCTGATATCGTATTGCGTCCTGTAGAGAACGAATTTCTTAACTACACTATCAGCCTTGTACAGATGCCAGCAGGTTATGTCCATGTCGAGAAGACTTTGACACTTAAGGCCGATAAGAGCAGCGTTAAGGTAAACGATGTAGTAACATTCACTGTAACTAATAAGAGTGGTGAGGATGTGACCTCAGCGTCAACAATCTATCTTAATGATGAGGCATTGGAGGGCAACACATTCCAGACTGACAAGAGCGGTTCGTATCAGTTCCACGCAGCTATGGGCGAGGAGTTATCAAAGAGCATTACCGTTAAGGTTACGAAGAAATAAGCTAATCTGCTTGTTTTAGAGAGTGGAGAGTGAATAAAAAGTGTATTTTGTCGTTACGCTTGCCCTCAAAATGCTCATTTACGCTCAGTAAACTCCGCTTTTTCGGGCTTCGCAGCGCCGCGATTAAGCGAGGGCAGAGGCTGCTTGCAGACTATGCCGAGCGTGAGCGGTGAAAAGGAACTTAAGCCTAAAACTACATCTTTTTATTCA
>JAFXBB010000013.1 GCA_017521945.1 Alistipes sp.
AGAAAAAAAGTGATAATAGCGCAACAATTATAATGAGTTATAATTGAAATTATACTCTAAGAGGGATTACTTGCTTAGTAACCTCTTGACTATGCCAAACCAGCGGTATGGCATATATCTAAATGGGAGGTCTATCCATGTTGGGGTACGAAGAACGGCTCTGCGGTGCGAAAAGGCATACAACGAATCCCTGCCGTGGTAGCGTCCCATACCAGAATTTCCCACACCTCCGAATGGCATGTTCTCATTGGCAATATGCATAATAACATCGTTTATGCAGCAGCCTCCCGACGAGGTGTTACGCACCAAACTCTCTGCCTCGCTCTCCTTAGCAAAGATATACAACGCCAAAGGCTTCTCCCTGTCAAGGATAAACGCCTCGGCCTCAGCCATGCTCCTTATTGTAATCATCGGAAGTATAGGTCCGAATATCTCCTCACGCATAATGGGGCTGTCTGGGCTAACCTCATCAAGGAGTGTAGGCTCAATATATCGCTCCGCGTCATCCACCCTACCACCTATGCGCACTACGCCATCTGTCATATACCCTGCAACACGCTCAAATGCCCTATCTGAGACCATACGCACATAGTGTTTGCTCTGTTTCGGCTCCTCGCCATGTAGGCGTATAAGTGCCTCACGATACTCCTCAACAAACCTCTCCTTGACATCCTCATGAATAAGCAGATAGTCAGGTGCTATGCAGGTCTGTCCGCCATTCAGCGTCTTGCCCCACGCGATACGCTTAGCCGCAAGCGCAACATCTGCACTCTTATCCACCACAACGGGACTCTTGCCTCCAAGCTCCAAAACCACAGGGGTGAGGTTATCAGCCGCAGCACGCATAACCACGCGTCCAAGCTCTGGCGAGCCAGTGAAGAAGATAATATCGTAACGCTCCTTAAAAAGAGCCGTGTTCACATTCCTGTTACCCTGCACCGTAGCCACATAATCCTCCTCAAAGGCACTGCTTACGATGCGTTCCAAGACCTTAGCCACATTTGGCGTGTAGGGCGAGGGTTTTAATATGGCGGTGCAGCCCGCAGCTATAGCGCCCACTAATGGATTGAGTAACAGCTGCATAGGATAGTTCCATGGGGCGATAATAAGTGCCGCACCTAACGGCTCTGTTATAACCGCGCTACGCGATGGAAAGAGAGTTAGAGGTGTTGATTTCTTCGATGGCGCTGCCCAGCGAGGTAGATTCTTCAAGAAGTTATCAATCTCGCCAAGCACGATGCTTATCTCCGTAATAAAGGCCTCCTCATAGGATTTATGCAAATCCTTATATAGGGCATCGGTCAAATCCTCCTCATACATCTTAATTGCATCTCTAAGGCGTTTCAATGCTTTTAGGCGATATGACACATTTAGCGTCTGATGCGAAGCAAAAAAGGTGCGCTGCTTAGCTATTATATCCTTGATTTTGTCGGTTGAAGTATTCTCAATCATAATTCCATGGTTTTGTTTACAAAGATAACACTTTGCAAGGAGACTGCCAAACAAGAGAACAGATAAAAGTGGAAAGTGGAAAGTGATTATGGCGGGATAAGGCAAACTAAGGAAGACTAAAGATGACTAAAGTTGTTGTTGCAAAGCAAAAACCATTAATAATCCTTAATCTCCCCAAACTCCCCAAATTTCTTGTTAGAACTATGTGGTTTATCACAAAAGTAACCCACTTGGGATAGTAGTTAACCTACAGCCCAATGTGGGTTATTTTTTAGGGATATGCCGCAGAGTGCGGCTTATCACAAGAAATTTACTATTTACTTGTCATAATTCGAAGAATCATCGCATCTGTATGTGTCATAGCATCACGACCGATGTCGGTGAGGTTGCGGATAGACTTATCTACATCGTCGTCGATGATACCCTCAACAGACTTAACACAGCGGCTATTCATCGCCATAAGAGCAGAGACAACAGCTGTAGAGACACCTGAAGCGCACTTCATGGCGCATGATGGCTTGGCACCGTCACAGATCATACCTGTAAGGTTGGCAATCATATTCTTAACGGCGCGTGTAACCTCCTCGTAACCACCGCCCATAAGGTAGGTAATACCACATGAAGAGCCTGTTGCTGCAACCACGCAGCCACAGAGAGCTGATAGACGACCAAGGCTCTGCTTGATATAGATTACGGTGAGGTGTGAGAGGATAAGCGAGCGAATCATCTGCTCCTCAGAGGCACCTATCTGCTGGGCGTACACCACCACAGGAACGGTAGATGTAAGACCCTGATTACCACTACCCGAGTTACTCATCACTGGTATCATAGCTCCCGCCATACGGGCATCACATGCCGCTGAAGTCATACCTACAATCTGACAATGCAGCGTGTCGCCCATAATGTTGCGCTCAGACTCTGAGCGGAAGAGCTTGCCTATGGCGTGACCATACTCACCCTTTAGCGACTCTTCGGCAGCATTCATATTAAGACGCTTAGCCTCAAGGATAAAGGATAGCTCCTCAAGAGGTGCTGTCATTGCAAAGTCCCACACGCGCTTTAGGTTAAGCTCTGGCTCCTTAACCTCAGTAGCAGCTACATCGCTCTCATCTGACGATGCAGCATCAAGACTAAAGAGTGTCTCACCGCAGCGTGACACATGAACAAAGCGTGTGTGACCACCAGAGATAATCGCCATAGCACTTGCGCCACCAGCAAAGACCTCAATCTCGATATATAGCTTCTCGGTGATGTTATACTTAAGGTCGACATCGATGCACTTGGCATCAATCATCTTCTTACCCTCCTCAACAGCTGCTTCGTTGGCATCCTTCAACACTTCAAGCTCATACTCTGACTTACCAACTATAGCACCCAAAGCCATAGCAATAGGCAGACCTGTCATGCCTGTACCGGGGATACCCACACCCATAGCATTTTTGAGGACATTAGCACTTAGGCGTGCCTCTATACGCTCTGGACGGCAACCCAAAGTCTCAGTAGCCTTAGCCACACACAATGCCACAGCTATAGGCTCGGTACAACCTATTGCAGGGATAATCTCTCGGTTCATGAGGGCGATAATCTCCTTACGCTCCTCAGGGGTAAAGGTGTAGTTCATATATTGTAATTTTAAGTTTACTTCGTTTTATCATACGAAGATAGTTACTTTCTTCAATATTTCAAAATCCACACACCTCTTTTTTTCTATGGTGACAACATTTTTGTCCTCTTGTTTTGCTATGCGATAAATTATTTCTAACTTTGGGGTTTAGAATAACACATAAAATTTGAGATATTATGGCAAAGAAGACACCTACTCCACATATTGGAGCTGAATATGGCGAGGTAGCCGATAGAGTGATTATGGCGGGCGACCCATTGCGTGCTAAGTTTATGGCAGAGAACTTCTTAGAGAACCCTGTGCAGTACAACAATGTGCGCGGCATGCTCGGCTATACAGGCACATACAAGGGTAAGCGCGTATCTGTTCAAGGTCATGGTATGGGTATACCATCTATCGGCATCTACACCTACGAGTTGTTTAACTTCTACGATGTTAAGCGCATCATCCGTTGTGGCTCAGCAGGCGCTTTTGACCCATCGTTGAAATTGGGCGATGTGGTCTTTGGCATGGGTTCATGTACAGACTCTAATTATGGCGCACAGTTCAACCTCCCAGGCACCTTTGCACCTATTGCTGATTTTGAACTTTTGCGTGCCGCAGCAGCTAAGGCTGAGGAGTTGGGCATTGGCTACAAGGCGGGTAATATCCTTGCAAGTGATGTTTTCTATGGGGATGATGCCGAGAGCTGGAAGCAGTGGCAGAAGATGGGTGTTTTGGCCGTCGAGATGGAGGCTACAGCCCTCTATATGAACGCAGCACGCGCAGGTAAGAGTGCATTGTGCATCTGCACAATATCTGACTCATTGGTACACGGCACAGCATGTTCTGCCGAGGAGCGTCAGACCTCATTCACCAATATGATGAAGATTGCATTTGACATCATATAACAATTAGTAAAGAGAAATTAGTAATTAGTAAAGGTTAAGCGTTGCTTTTTGAGTAAGCGGCAGAAGGGGCAAAAGGGGCAAAAAGGGGATTTTCTAATTACTAATTTCCCCTTTAGGCCCCTTCGGTCCTTTAGGCCCTTTCAGCGCAGCTGTCGCTTGGAACAAGCGAAACAAACACAAACATTCAGGGTAGCACGACCAAATTTCTTGTCAGAAGGGGTTAGATTTGGTGCCAAGTCGAAATTGACACGGATGGGGGTGTACTCGGCGTACATCCCCATTCGGGGCAATGAGCTTGGTGCCGAAGATGACCCCTTATCACAAGAAATTTCTTGTCAGAAGTCGTGCTATGTGGTGCATCACAAAAGAAACCACTCAGGGATAGTAGTTTGACCTACAGCTCTGAGTGGTTTGAACTTTTGAGATGTGCCGCAGATTACGGCTTATCACAAGAAATTAGTGTACAAAATGTTCCAAAGACTTCATAATATTACGAGAGTGAAGAATCATAGTCTTCGTCTCGGTGAGGATATTGAAGAAGAGCATATTTGCAGATGATGAGCCACCAGTGTCACGAAGACGGCGTAGCTGATTCTGCATAACCTCGTCTATGAGGTCGAACATCTCGTCGCGCATATTAAGTACCCTATCCATATTCTCAAATGAGCGGGAGCGGAGCATATTGTTGATCTCTCCAAAAATCTCCTCCACACGGTCATTGATACGCTTAAGGTCGTAGACCTGCTCCTTGGATAGACCTGTATGGTTGTTATCTACATGCTTGTAGCAAGGGCGTGTAATGTGTAGGAGTGCCTTGCTGGTCTCAGAGATATAGTCGACAACCTGCACATAGTAGTGACCTGTGTTTACATCGCTATCCTCAAGGTTGCGCAGAAGCGGTAGAAGCTCATACTTCTGCTGGCGTGTAGAGTGGTAGAACTCCTCAGCCTCACGCACCATATCCTTCAACACCTTACGATTCTCCTTAAACACTGCTACGATAGTGCGATCGTAGATCATTGTCACCTTCTCCATTGATGAGCATACATGCTCGGTATAGGTGATAAGTGCCTCCTCAGGACTCTGCTTGAGAGCATCGCCTATCTTTGCTACTGCAGACTCCTCAACCTTCTCCTCCTCCTTACCTTTTGAAAAGTTACTCTTAAGGATAAGACCTAAGCATAGGATGGTGACTCCGATAATCGCAACCGTACCGCCATATACGAGGGCAAGTGTTACGGCAAGTGCGATAGCAAAGCCTCCTACCGCTGTGACAAACCAACCCATGATAACGGTTGTAACACCTGTGATGCGGTAAACGGCACTCTCTCTGCCCCATGCGCGGTCAGCAAGGGATGTACCCATAGAGACCATGAATACCACATAGGTTGTAGAGAGCGGCAATTTAAGCTGTGTACCTATAGATATAAGGATAGCCGCAGCAGTGAGGTTCACCGTAGCGCGGATAAGGTCATAGTTAACATCGCCACGCTCCTCCTCCGGAAGTGCATCAAAGCGGCTATTAATCCATAGGCGTACAGGCTCAGGTGTGATGCGCGCAAGGAAGTCGTTGAAACGGCGTGCGCCACGCACAATACCGCGCGATGCCACTGTTGCCTCGCTATTTGCTGGTGCCTCCTCGCTCTGCGACGACAGCTTACGCTCAGTCTCAATAACGCGCAACGCCTTCTTAGATGTAAAGAGCGTGATGACCATAACCAAACCTGCAGCGCACATAATCCAGAAGTTAGCCTGTGTAGGATTAGCCAAAGCCTCCATGGATGTTGGGAGCGTATCGGATGCGTGTGCAATAACATAAGAGTCGTAGCCTGCGTAAGGCACGCCAATAAAGTTCACAAGGTCGTTACCTGCAAATGCCAACGCCAAAGAGAATGTACCTGCAAGGATAGAGACACGCAAGATATTAACCTTGCAACGCTGCAATATCCATAGAAGAAGCGAGCTACCGAGCCATAGGATAAGTAGTGCCATGCCTGTATTCTCATTCACATAATCCTTCAACACATCGGGGATAAGCGTTGTACTCTTAAGACCCTTAAAGACGGTAAAGTAGATGATACCTGCTAAGGTTACACCACACCACAAAGCACCAAAACGGCTAAGAATCTTATGGTAACGGAACGAGAAGATAAGACGCGAGATATACATCAATATGTGACCTGAGAAGAACGCCAGCACCACCGATAGAAGAATACCCGACACGATAGCCAGAGCATTTCCTGAGTTGATATAGTCACTAAGTGCAGCATCTGTAGCACCACCCCATATATTATATAGTGCCAACGCCATCGCCGAGCCGAGCAATCCAAAGACTAAAGATACGGTAGTTGATGTTGGCAGACCAAGCGAGTTATAGATATCAAGCAGGATGATGTTCGAGAGCATCATACCAAGGAACAAAATCATAATCTCCTGATAAGAGAACATCTGCGGGTAGAAGACACCGCTACGCGCCACATC
>JAFXBB010000123.1 GCA_017521945.1 Alistipes sp.
TGAATAAAAAGTGTATTTTGTCGTTACGCTTGCCCTCAAAATGCTCATTTACGCTCAGTAAACTCCGCTTTTTCGGGCTTCGCAAGCCTAAAACTACATCTTTTTATTCACTCTCTTAGTCTTGGGGCTGGCTAAGTTACTTTTTAGTCAGTCACCCCTATACAAGATATCGTGGGCTGTACTTCGTGTACTATCCCGCGATATTTTATTTATACGATAGAACAAATATGCTCCTCTAAAATCAAAAATGCAGTTTTCAGTTTTCACTTTTTTTTCGTACCTTTGCACGATTTAGTCGAAATAATTCAAAAAAGATATAAAATATGGCAGTAGAACTTAAAGATTTGACCAAGAGCGACGAGAATTACTCGCAGTGGTACAACGATTTGGTTATTAAGGCAGGCTTGGCTGAGAACTCAGCAGTGCGCGGCTGTATGGTAATCAAGCCTTATGGCTATGCAATATGGGAGAAGATGCGTGATGTGTTGGATAGGATGTTCAAGGAGACAGGTCATGAGAATGCCTACTTCCCGCTATTCATCCCTAAGTCCTTCTTCTCGCGAGAGGCAAGCCATGTCGAGGGTTTTGCTAAGGAGTGTGCTGTGGTAACTCACTATCGTCTTAAGAACGACGAGGAGGGCAAGGGCGTTGTTGTAGACCCTGCGGCACGCCTTGAAGAGGAGCTTATTGTGCGCCCTACATCAGAGACCATCATCTGGAATACTTACAAGAATTGGATTACATCATACCGCGACCTTCCAATCCTTTGCAACCAGTGGGCAAATGTTGTGCGCTGGGAGATGCGTACCCGTCTTTTCCTCCGTACTGCAGAGTTTTTGTGGCAGGAGGGTCACACCGCACACGCTACAGCCGAGGAGGCTATCGAGGAGACAGAGCGTATGATTAATGTCTATAAGACCTTCGCCGAGGAGTGGATGGGTGTGCCTGTAATTGTTGGTCACAAGTCGCCAAATGAGCGTTTTGCCGGTGCTGTTGACACCCTCACAATTGAGGCATTGATGCAGGATGGTAAGGCTTTGCAGAGTGGTACTTCGCACTTCCTCGGTCAGAACTTCGCTAAGGCGTTCGATGTTAAGTACACATCTAAGGAGGGCAAGCAGGAGTATGTCTGGGCTACATCATGGGGTGTATCAACTCGATTGATGGGTGCTTTGATTATGGCGCACTCAGACAACAATGGTCTTGTATTGCCTCCAAAGTTGGCTCCTATACAGGTTGTTATGGTGCCTATCTACAAGAGCGAGGAGCAGCGCGAGGCTGCTGTGGCGCGCTTCGAGGAGATTGCTAAGGAGCTTCGCTCTAAGGGTGTATCTGTTAAGGTCGATGGTCGTGACAATGTCCGTTCAGGCTTTAAGTTCGCTGAGTATGAACTTAAGGGTGTGCCTGTACGCCTTGCACTCGGACCTCGCGATATGGAGAATGGTACTATCGAGATTGCTCGCCGCGATACACTCACCAAGGAGGTTGTATCTCAGGAGGGTCTCGTTGAGCGTATCGTGACTCTTCTTGATGAGATTCAGCAGAACATCTTCCAGAAGGCGCTCAACTTCCGTAACTCTATGATTACTAAGGTCGATACTTGGGAGGAGTTCAAGGATGTCTTGGAGAATAAGGGTGGCTTTATCTCTGCACACTGGGATGGCACCCCAGAGACTGAGCAAGCTATCAAGGAGGCAACAAAGGCTACTATCCGCTGCATCCCTATGGATGTCGAAGAGGAGGAGGGTACTTGCGTATTCTCAGGCAAACCTTCAAAGTTCCGCGTGTTGTTTGCTAAGAGCTATTAAACTAAATAAAGTTCGATGAGGTTGGATAAGAAGCTGTTTTGAATTATATTTCGAGAGTATTTGAGAGCTATTATAGGACTAATTTTTATATTGTAAAATGCAGGTAATAGCGGGCTATTTCCAAATTTTACAATTAGAAAGAAGTCTATAAGAGCCTCAAAGACTCCGAAACTATCTTTTGCAGCAACGAACAATCTCATTTAATAAAATTCAAAACAGCTTCTTAGAGCCTCAAATACTCCGAAACTATCTTTTGCAGCAACGAACAATCTCATTTAATAAAATTCAAAACAGCTTCTAAAAAGTGTAGTGTGTGGTTACGCTCGTCAGTCCAAAGCAGCATCTTTTTATCCAACCTCATACGAAATATGTAGACGATTTTACAATACATAATATATTATGCGGTTGTAAAATTGATAGATTTTAAGAAAAAATGATGTTTTTTGCATCTTTTTTTTCGAAAAAGTTTTGGAGGATAAAAAAAAGGCTGTATATTTGCAGAGTCGAAAGGGGAATAACCCAAAAGGGGGATAGCCCGAAAGGGAGGGGACCCAAACGATAGCGTTAAAAATTACTTGGTGGATTCATCTAAGGGCTAGGATACATGCCTCTCACGCATGACATAGGGGTTCGAATCCCCTATCCACTACACAAACGAGTAACGGAAGTTACTCGTTTTTTTTGCATAGCTTCTAAATGACCTACCTTCGTTAAAGCGATGGGTCGATATCAGCGGAGACAAGTCTCAAACTTTGGAGAGTCGTATTTTCGATGGGGTGCTAAAATAGGGAGGGGACAATCATATATTTCGGTGGGAAGTTTATGCAAAAATATTGGCAAGCAGATAATGGGTGTTTGGAGATGAAAACAAAGATAACTAACAGGGAGATTTGGAGTATTGCGCTACCGATAATGTTGGGAAATATGGCTCAGACCATCATCAACTTTACCGATACTGCATTTTTGGGGCATCTTGGTGTTGTGGCGTTAGGAGCATCGATGCTTGCAGGACTATTCTATTTCGTATTCACCACTGTGGCAGCGGGTTTTGCAACAGGTATTCAGATTATTGTGGCTCGTCGTTTTGGTGAGAAGAGATATGATAGGGTGGGTGTTATCTTTGAGCATGGCTCAATGTTTGTCCTATTGCTTGGATTGCTCCTTTTTGCCATATTGTGCCTCTTCTCGGATCATACTCTTCATTGGCTTATTGACTCCCCAAACATATATGAGGCGTCATTGGAGTATATAAAGTATCGAAAGTTTGGAATTATCTTCGTATGTTTCAACTTCCTCTACCGAGCCTTGTATGTGGGTATATCAAAGACCAAGGTCATTACATACTCGACAATAATAATGGCCATAGTGAACATTGTTCTGGATTATTGTTTGATATTTGGTAATTGGGGTCTTCCAAAGATGGGTATAGGAGGTGCTGCGTTGGCATCGTTATGTGCCGAGGTCTCTGCCTTCCTATTCTTTACGCTTTATAGTTATGTGACGCTACGAAAGAAGGAGTTTGCAATGTTCAAACATCACAGGTTTGAATCGGAGTTGATGGGTAGCATCTTGAAGCTATCTACGCCCACAATGATACAGAAACTCTTCTCGTTTGGTGTGTGGTTTCTATTCTTTGTGCTGATAGAGAAGATGGGTGAAACTGCCACAGGAATATCCTCCATAACACGAAGCATATATATGATTCTCATAATGCCATGTTTTGCATTCTCAACCACAACAAATACATTGGTGAGTAGGGTTATAGGTGAGGGGCATGTCGATCAGGTCTTTTCGACAATCGCAAAGATTCTCAAGAATTGTCTTTGGTGTACAATCCCTATTGTGGCGATTGTTGCTATCTTTCCAATGCAGATTATCGGTATCTATACCGATGATATGAGTTTTGCGCAGTTGGTCGTACCATCAATCTATGTAATCTGTGGTGGTACGATATTCCAAGGCATAGGTAATGCCTACTTTGAGGCTGTGTCAGGTACGGGAAATACCTCTGCCGCATTGTATTTAGAGAGCGTTATATTGGTTATCTATCTCCTATTTATTGTCGCCATGACACACCTAAGCACAAGGGTCGAGTATGTATGGTTTGCAGAGATATTGTACGGCGTGCTGCTTGGTGTTATCTGCTTCCTCTACATGAAATTCGCTAAGTGGGACAAGAAGAGAATTTGATACATACCATGATTATCCAAAATTAATCTTATCTTTGCACCTTGTAAAAAGAAAGAATAATAATATTTTTGGACTAAAAATGAAAAGAGTAATTCTTATATTTGCCCTACTATTGTTTGGCGTTAGTGGTAGTATTGCGCAGCAGGAGGAGAAAATCATCAAGGGCTTTTCGGGCGGTATGATGATTCATAGTGGCTATCAGTTTGGATGTGATAACCCCTTTGGATATGATATGCGTGGGGCAACATTCGGTATTGGAGGTGTTGCGCGTCTGCACCTCTCGGACCATTTCCGTACAGGCTTTGAGGGTTATGTGTCAACTCTTGGTTTAAGAGAGGATATCGCAAAGGGTAGCCATAATAAAATATTTTGGACTGGTCTGCTTGCTGATTGGTATTGGCAACGAGGAGCGTTCTACCCCTATGTAGGTCTTACAGTCGGTGGTGGTATGGAGACAGCCTATCTGATGTTTGAGGGTAGCGGCAGTGATTGGAGACCTGAGAGCAAGGCTGTCTTTAAGAAGGAGGGCTTTGTGGCTGTTGACCCGTTTGTGGGCTGTGATATGGCTCTAAGTGATGCGGTGCGTGTGACCTTAAAGATGGATTGGCTACTTGCCATGCGCAAGAGTGGTCTTAACTCCCCAACAGGACCACGACTATATATCGGTTTTATATTTGCGCATTAAACCTATTAACGCAAAGCCTCTGCTCGCCCCGGGAATGCTCATTTATGCTCAGTAAACTCCGCTTTTTCGGGCTTCGCGAGCCTAAAGCTATATCTTTTAGTAAAAACCTTACAACAGAAGGAGAGTGAATAAGAAGTGTATTTTGTCGTTACGCTTGCCCTCAAAATGCTCATTTACGCTTAAGTAAACTCCGCTTTTTCGGGCTTCGCAAGCCTAAAACTACATCTTTTTATTCACTCTCTTAGGTTATGGATGATGACAGATTTACTTTTAGTCATCCCCAAAGTGTTACTATATGGAGTAGTTTACTCCTCGCTCTGCTCCTCGTATGATGGTAGCTTGAACTCTGTGAAGCCAGCCTTAACAAGGATATTATACCAAGCAAAGCACTTCTTCATATCTGATACATGAACGCGGTCGCGGTCATACTCAGGGAGTACCTGAGCAAACTCTGCCTGAATCTTATCTGCCGACTCCTTGTGAGAGATAGCCTCCTTGCCGCCTGTATAGTTCCAGATATTTGTGAACACATCTGCAAGGGCAATATCCTCACCCTCGGTGAACATTGAAATCTCTGTCAATGCACTAACGCGAGAGGTTGATGATGCGTTCATACGCTTACCATCGAGTAGTGACTCAACGATAACACCGCGCATAGATTGTGCTACATACTTGTAAAGACCCGGCTGACCAGAAATTGCCAATATATCTTTTAGTTCCATAGTTTATAAAGTGATAAAAAATTATTATCAAAAATTTTTAACGGCGCAAAGTTAATTATTTTTTGCAAAAATTTGTATATTTGCAATTATAATAATAATGCAACTGCACTTTTGCATGTAATAGAGTGGAGTGTGGATGTATTAGCAGCAATTTTGTACGAAACTATTAAATTATTGTTTTAGTATGAAATACAATCAGATAGAGATTATTCAGATAAACATATCTGGCGAAGATAAGCCGGGTCTTACATCATCGCTTACAGGTATTCTTGCAAGGCACGATGCCTTTATCCTTGATATCGGTCAGTCGAATATTCATCAGTCGTTGACGCTTGGTATACTCTTTATGACAACACCAGAGCGTTCGGGACAGATTATGAAGGAGTTGCTATTCAAAGCCTCGGAGATGAATATATCAATCCGTTTTGAGCCTATCACTGAGGAGCAGTATAGCAATTGGGTGACAGGTCAAGGCAAGAATCGCTACATTATCACTATGGTAGGTAGGCGCATCACTGCAGCGCATATCTCAAGCGTTACGAAGGTTATCTCAGATGAGGGTCTTAATATCGACGATATCAACCGCCTAACGGGTCGCATGCCGCTGGATGAGGATGAGCGTGCGCCAAAGACAAGTATAGAGTTCTCGGTGCGTGGTACGCTTGAAGATAAGGGTCGCTTCCACAGGGAGCTAATGAAGATAGGTGCTGATGGTGAGGTGGATATATCCTTCCAGAAGGATGGTATCTTCCGTCGTTCGCGTCGCTTGATATGCTTCGATATGGACTCTACGCTTATCCGCACCGAGGTTATCGACGAGTTGGCTGATAGAGCAGGTGTCGGCGACAAGGTGCGCGAGATTACCGAGCGCGCCATGCGTGGTGAGATAGACTTTAATGAGAGTTTCAAGGAGCGTGTGGCACTCCTCAAGGGCTTGGATGTTGGTGTGATGGAGGATATTGCCATAAACCTCCCTATTACCGAGGGTGTAGACCGCATGATGACAATTTTGAAGCGCGTGGGTTATAAGACTGCTATTTTGTCGGGTGGTTTCATGTACTTTGGAAACTACCTCAAGCGTCGCTTTGGCTTTGACTATGTCTATGCCAATGATTTGGAGGTTGAGGATGGTAAGCTTACGGGTAGGTATAAGGGCGAAATTGTTGATGGTGCGCGTAAAGCAGAGCTATTAAGACTATTGTGCCAATTTGAGAATATCGATATCCAGCAATCTGTGGCTGTGGGTGATGGTGCTAATGATTTGCCTATGCTCAACAGTGCGGGTCTTGGTATTGCGTTCCATGCTAAACCAAAGGTGCGTGCAAATGCCCGTCAGTCACTCTCTACAGTAGGTCTTGATGGTATTCTCTACTTCCTTGGTTTGAAGGATTCGTGGGTAGAGAAGAAGTAGATTTCTTCTATGCGATTAGCCCTATATATAGCGTTAATAATGACTCTTATCGGTTGCCACACGGCAGCCGATAAGCCTATTATATGCGACAATCTACCCCCTATAACCAACACAATCGCCACGCTGCGCAATGATATAATAGGTGTTGGAGGTGTCACAATACGCGAGGATGTTGTGGTGGCGGGGCGTGTGACATCGGATGATAGTGACAATAACTTCTATGGCTCTATAGTTGTCGAAGATGGGAGTGGTGCTGTTGAGGTGATGATTGGCACCTCATACTTGGAGACAATCTATCCTGTTGGACTATATGTTGTACTAAGACTCAAGGATTGCTATGTGGATTATAGTCGCGGTGTGCTGCAGGTCGGGTGTAAGGCTCCGCAGTATGAGTATTATAGAGTCGGTAATCTTGCTTCGCGAGAACAACGGGATAGGGTCGTTGTGCGAGGTGGGGATGTGAGTCCAATTGAGCCAATGAGCATATCGGTATCTGAACTTAGTAACTCTATGTGTGGTAGGCTTATCAATATTCGGGGCCTGAGATTGGTTGACTCCTCATCTGTGGACACACTTAAGGGAGAGGGTCTTGATAGGGCGGTGTGGGCCGGTTACTCTCTCTTTAAGGATGACAAGGGTGATAGTGTTGCAGTATATACGCGAGAAGATGCTCGTTATAGTGGTAGTCGCATCCCCATTCATGATGTAGGCATCATCGGCATCTTGCAGAGGGATAGCTATCGCGGGGGAGAGGAGTGTTACTTTATAAAGATGAGATATGAGGAGGATTGCACTGCTATGTAGTTTGATAATCACTATTGTCGGGTGTAGTGATAATCTGCCCGATGATTATATTAGTGGTTATGTATCTGTCAGCTATCTAAGGAGTTGCCTTCGTCATAGTACGACACTTATTACCGACGATATATATCTAAGTGGGGTTATTATCGCCAATGATAAGTATGGAGAGCTAACTAAAACGGTCGTTGTATCTGACGACAGTGGAGGTGTTGCCATTGAGCTTGATATTGAGGATATCGAGGCGCGATATCCTCTGTTTAGCAGTGTGAGGGTGCGTTGCTCTGGGCTGTGGCTTGGGAGTGTCGGTGCTAAGTTGGTGCTTGGTGCAGAGCCTACAGGAGAGTATATCGTTGATAGAATTGCGGAGGATAGGGTTTATAATCATCTCTTTGTGACAACCATAAATGGTACTCCAGCACCGAGGCGTAAGAGCATCTCAGAGCTGGAGTATAGTGATGTTATGAGTATGGTTATCGTCGATAATCTTACTCCTATAGCCGAGGAGCATGGACTTCGGTGGACAGATATCGATTTGCAGAGTGGTAGAGCCGTTACTGCAGTACGCCACTTAACCGATGGACAAGATACCCTAAGGGTCGTCACCATCTCAGATTGTCAATATGCCAAAGAGTCTATTCCTACACTGCCTATGCGCCTCTATGGAGTGCTTGATTGGTATGGCGGAGATATGGCTCTTAGGGTGATAAATCATGGGATTGTAATCTACTAACGATAGAAGAAGGCGTCGCACTTAACCACATAATAGGCCGCACCCTCGGCATTTGGAGCATCGAACGACGATACGAACTCCTCAAGGTCTATGTCAATAGTCATACTCTGAGCAGCGGTACTACTACGCTTAATATCCCAATATTGAACATTCATAGGGTTGCCGGGAGCCCAATTCGCACGGTCATAGTTGTATGTACCCATCTGGATATAGTTCTCTGCATTGGAGTAGAAAATATGTCCTACGGCATCTTGGCGTATGCCATCAAGGGTAAAGTAGTAGTAGTTGTCATCAAACTCTGCAGCGTTATATACTGTGTAGTCTGGGCGGTTAGGAAAACTTCCCAAATCATGACCATGACCTGTTATTGCCATACGCACCACAATCTCTTTTGTGCCTGCTGGAATATTGATTATGCGCTCGCCAAGACGCTCTTGTGCCTCAATGCTGTGACCCTCAACACCATAGGCCCATCCGCGGTAACCGTTATTTGGGTTTGTGGATGAGTCGTATAGGCTTTGCATACCGAGAATTTCACCTTTGCCCTCGTTGTAGCAGAGTATCTTTATCTTCATGGTATGTGCGCGCTCCTCTGTGGCATCAAATCCCTGATAGAAGAACTTGAACTCGGTGTCACCCGATAGCAAAGGTGCATACTCGGTAATATCGAGATAGAATTTCATCTCCCACGAGCTGTCGAACATGCCTCCAAATGGAGTGAAAAGGCGTGCAAATTCCAACCACTCACCGCTATGCTTATCCTTTAAGTATAGCATCACAAGGTTGTCATAATCTGCGGGTCCTTTGCCTTCGGAACCCATTGTATACTCCATAATGACGCGACCATAATTCCCATTGTCTGGAAATCGGAGGGTAAATTTAGGATCCTCGGCACCCCACCCGGGAAACTGTAGCCTGCGCTCCTGATCCTCTACGGTATAGGCTGGAGCTTTGCTCATAGGGTTGCGGGTATAGAACGGCTTGCGCTCTACATCCTGTGTCATCGTCGACTTGTCAACCTTGTCGAGTTGTGCAGGCTGCTCCTTAGAGCAAGCTACCGCCCAAAATAGGACGGTAGCAAGGGTTATAAGTCTGAACATTATAGATCATTATTAAGTTGAGGAATATCAGTTGAGGTCTCACGCTCTCCAAGAAGATGCTCCGAGAAGTAGTCTGCCATGCGCCAGAAGAAGTAGTCGTTCATATCGCCAAAACCGTGACGCTGACCAGGGAGCATAAGCATATCGAAGCGCTTGTTATTGCGTATAAGTGCATCCACAACGCGCAATGTGCAGCCCGGGTGAACATTCTCGTCGATATCGCCATGAACAAGTAGTAGATTACCCTTAAGGCGTGCTGCAAGCTCGTGGTTTGCTGAGATATGGTACTCGAAAATTGTCTCACCATCCTTCTCAACCTCGTTGATACCGTGGTGCTTCTCTGACCACCAACGGTTGTAGATGTTGTTATCGTGGTTACCTGCGCAAGATACCGCCACATCGAAGAAATCTGGGTACATGAGTATTGCTGCGGTAGACATAAAACCACCACCTGAGTGACCATGGATACCTACGCGTGTGATATCGATAAAGTTGTGGCGTGCAGCAAGTTGCTGAGCTGCTACAACCTTATCCTTTAGACCGTAGTCGCGAAGGTTGCCATAGCCATAGTTGTGGTACCACTTCGAGCGATCTGGGTGACCACCACGATTACCCACGGTGATAACGATAAAGCCCATCTGAGCAAGACGATCGGTACGAATTTGTGGGCGATACCATGACTGCTCCACAGCCTCGGTCTGAGGACCAGGATATACATACTCGATAATAGGGTACTTCTTCGCTGGGTCAAAGTCGTAAGGCTTGTACATCACACCATGAAGGTCTGTGATACCATCTGCTGCCTTAACCACAAAGGTCTCAGGGAGCTGATAGCCCATGGCGTAGAGTGGCTCAAGGTCTACGGTCTCAAGAGTGAGTACCTTGCGACCCTCTGTTGTGTATAGCTCTGATACAGGGGCTGTATCAACGCGAGAGTAGGTTGTTGTGAAATACTTACGGTCGTCCGAGAGTGAGAACTCACCATTGAAACCCTTAGGGTCGAGCTGCTTAAGTCCTGTTCCATCGTAGTTTACGCGGAAGAGGTGTAGGTAGTATGGGTTCTCATCCTTGTTATAGCCTGTAGCGGTGAAGTAGATTACACGCTTAGCGTCATCAACGCCCAACACCTCAGATACATGCCACTCGCCCTTGGTAATCTGATTTACGAGTTTGCCATCTGTAGTGTAGCGGTAAAGATGCGCCCAACCTGTGCGCTCTGACCACTGAATAAGCTCGCTCTCGTTGTTTATAAGGGTAGGCATCTGCCACTCGATAGAGGTGTTCATCTGCTCACATACAACATCCTTTGCGGTAGCAGTAGCAACATCCACTACTGCAAGGTCGGCACGCTTGATATCGCGGCTCTGGCGGATGACATAGAACTTAGAGTTGTCACCCTCCCACTTAACACGCATAGGACGCTCATATAGATCGGCATATTTGTAGTGTTCAGGGCAGATAAAGAGCATCTGCTCCTTGTACTTTGCCATGTCAACCTCTCTGCGCTCGAACTTCTCGGTGTCGAATAGCTCAAGTGTGAAGTCTGGACTCTGCTCGCCGGGCATCTGATACTTATATGTGAATAGCTCAGGGCGCTCCTTGAGAACATTGATTACCCAGAAATCCTTAAGCATCTCGGTGTTGCTACGCACTGTAGCGAAGTGCTTTGAGTCAGGTGACCATTGAAGTAGTACGCGGTAACGCTCACCCTCCTTAAGCTGCTCGATACAATCCTCAAACCAATGGTATGCTGTCGCTTCTGTTGCATCTGTTGTAATCTGATGCTCAACGATTGTTGAGTCCTTAGGATCCTTTGCCAACTTCTCAACATCCTCCAAAGACATATACCAAAGGTTGTGGTCCTTCTGATACACCGCGATGCTACCATCTGGAGCTACATTTGCCCATGATGGAATCTTGCTCTCGCGCTCCTCAATCTCGGTAAGCTCGCGCTTTGCAATATCCCACTTAAAGTGGAATACAAGAGGCTTGCCCTCCTCATCCTTTGGAGCATAGTCGTTATTCTCAACCATAACCCTTGCTGGGGCTATATCGAAGAGTACATACTTATCATCCTTAAGCTCCATGTTCTCCACAGGTGTGTGCTGAGCATCGAAAGGGTAGTTGGTGGCCTTTGTCACCTTCTCGGCAAGCTCTGCCATAGACCAAAGCTCGGTCTTCTTACCCGACTGAGGGTCAACGATGTAGTAGTTGATAGCATCTACACTCTGCCACTTATACCAGAACTTATTGCTACCCTTAAACCAGTTAGGTTGTACTGTAGTTTGTGGCACAGCACGGCGCACCTTTGTAGGAGAGAAACGCTCTGCCAACTCGTAGTTAGGCTTCACAGCCTCAGGCTCTGCGGCTTGTGCTACGCTAACCGAAGCAACCATTGCTGCGGTAGCCAAAAGAAGAGTCAGTTTGTTCATTGTATCTAAAGTTTTATTTGTTGTTTTCCAAGTTACAAAGATACGAAGGAAAAGTGAAAATTAAAACTGAAAACTGAAAAGTGTTGTGTCTGCGATGAAGATATAACCTCTCATACGAGGACTACCATACCTTTGCGTTCTCAGTTAACCTTAATTCCATCCTCCGCCCAATGCTTTGTAGAGATTGATTAAAGCGAGGTATTGGTCACGGATAGCGTCGCTATGGTCAATCTCGGCATTGAAGTAGCTACGCTGAGCATCCAACACATCAATATAGTTAATCTGACCATTGAGATACTGCACCAAAGCGAGGTCTACATACTTACGCGAGGAGTTCTTTAGATGCTCCATAAGGCGTGTATTTTCCATTGCAGCGCGATACGCCTCAACAGCATTGCTCACCTCATGGAAGGCAACAAGTACTCGCTTTTCGTAGGCGTAGCACTTAGCCTCGCACGCAGCAATAGCCGCCTCGTACTGCGCTTTGCGACGACCAAACGAGAATAGAGGACTTGTCAAGTTGGCTACCGCATAGCTCCAAGGTGCTGTGAAGAACCCGTCGAATTGAGTAAACTCAAATCCCCCTTCAAGACCAAAAGTAAAGCGTGGAAAACGGTTTGCCCACTCAACTCCCACCTTCGCAGACGCACTCTTATAGGCAAGTTCAGCCTCGCGAATATCGGGACGACGAGCAATAAGTTCTGACGGTAAACCCAACTTTAACATATCCTCGCTAATGGCTTCAGGATCTCTCTTGGCACGCTCTACGGATGATGGATAACGACCTGCAAGGTATGCAATCTCATTCTCCTTAATTCTGATTTTTAGCTGTAAATCTGGGAGTAAGGATGCTGTGCGCGCCAACTCTACTTGTGCCTGCTGGTATGGTATCTCGGAGGTTAGACCACCCTCAAAACGCAACTTCGCCTTACCAACATTCTCGCGGCGTGTAGATAGGGTGTTCTCCACGATAGAAAGCTCAGTATCCAACGCCAAAAGCTCAAAGTAGGATGTTGCAACCTCGGCTATGAGTGTCATCTCAAGAGCGCGGCGAGCCTCCTCGGTCTGAAGGTAGTCATACAACGCACCTCTATTTGCCCAGCGAAGGCGACCAAAGAGGTCCAACTCCCATGATAGGTTTGTGGTCAACGATAGTTCATCTTCAATCTTTGTAGAGCCATCGGTCGTCGTGGTAGTCTCGTGGTCGAGATAACCCTCCATACCCACAGTCGGGAACTGCCCACTGCGAGTAATACGGTGCTTACGCTCAAACTCTGTGATGCGTGCCGAGGCCATGAGTAAATCCTTATTATGTTGCAATGTTTGCTCAATAAGGTCGTTAAGGATTGGGTCGCCAAGTAGCTCCATCCACGACATGTCGGCTATGGAGAGACTATCCTGTTCCATGCCCATGCCAAACTCGTTGGGGGTATTAAGATTAGGCTGTGTAACACGCTTTTGTGCGGTGCAACCAGAGAGTAGTATCACTACCACTGCGCCCCATAAAACTATATTTCGCATTATCTACTCCTCCTTGCTTTAATTTTCTCCTTAATTTTATAAATCCATACGAAGAAGAATGGAACCAACACGATACCAATGGTCATCGCTATGAGCATGCCAAAGAATACTCCCACACCAATGCCCTGACGACTATCAGCACCCGGACCCGTAGCAAATACCAGCGGAAGCATACCGAGAACGAATGTGAGAGAGGTCATAACAATAGGCTTAAAGCGCATAACCGCCGCATTGACTGTTGCCTCCACAACATCGACACCTCTATCCACCTGCTCCTTGGCGAACTCCACAATGAGAATAGCATTCTTAGCTGCCAATCCTATGAGCATCACCAAGCCAATCTGGAAATAGACATTATTCTCCAAACCAAATATCATGATACCTACGAAGGCTCCGATGCACGCTACAGGCAGTGATAACAGCACCGCAATAGGCACAGACCAACTCTCATACTGCGCGGCAAGGAATAGGAAGACAAAGAGGAATGCCAACATAAGCACTAAACCTGTCTGACCACTCTGCTGCTTCTCTTGATAGGAGAGACCACTCCACTCAACACCTACATCAAATGGTATCTTATCCTCGACAATCTCCTCCAAAATCTGCATTGCTTGACCAGAACTATAACCATGTGCCGCCTCTCCCGTAATAGATGCTGAGTAGTACATATTAAAACGCTTGATTGCGCCCGGTCCTGTGGTGTAGGATGTTGTGCCAAGCGATGGTATAGGTATCATCTCTCCTCCATTACCCTTAACAAAGTAGAGGTTCATATTACTCTGCATCGCACGATATGGTGCATCAGCCTGAATATAAACTCTATATACTCGGTTGAAGAGGTTAAAGTCGTTGACATAGAGCGAGCCTGTAAACGCCTTCATTGTGGTGAAGATATCTGACACAGAGACACCCATTAGCTTTGCCATGTCTCTGTCAACATCGATATAGAGTTGTGGTATCTCATCCTGCATTGAGGAACTAACACGCGATAGCTCAGGACGCTGTGATGCATAGTGTAGGAGTGTATCAACAGCCTGCTGTAGCTCTGTATATGTGGTGTTACCTCGTGCCTCCAATGCCATCTCGAAACCTCCAGATGTTCCCAAGCCGGGAATTGCAGGTGGAGAACTTACCATCGCCACCGACTCAGGATAGCGGCTAAGGTCGTCTCTTATCTTATTCATAAAGCGTGAAAGGTCCTTCTCCTCGCGCTCCTCCCACGGCTTCATAATTACTGTAAGCTGACTGCGCGATTGGTTAGTCCCCACACGAGGACTCGAACCCGTAACATTGAGGATATGCTCAACATCTGGCTCATCCATTAGGTGTGCAATAGCCCTATTAGTCACCTCGCGGGTGCGCTCCAATGAGGCACCTTCAGGGAGAGCTAACTCAACGGTAAAGTATCCTTGATCCTCTTGGGGTATAAAGCTCTGAGGTACCCAGCGCATCATGACAAGGATAGCTACAAGAGATATCCCAAAGAGGATAAATACACGCTTCGAGTTATTCAATGCAGCGAGTATAAGTCTTTCATAGAGCTGGTTGCCGCGTTCCAACAACCTATTGATAGCCCTAAAGAGTCTATTCTTCTTCTTTGGATGTTGATCCTCAGAGCGTAGATACTTAGAACACATAACAGGGCTAAGTGTCAATGCCACGATGGTGGATATGATGACCGACACAGCTATGGTGATTGTAAACTGACGATACAACATTCCCGATATTCCGAGGAGGAAGCTAACAGGCACAAATACCGCACACAAAACCAAGGATGTAGCTACCAATGCTCCACCTATTCCTCGCATAGCCTTCTTCGTGGCCTCGTATGCCGAGAGTCTCTCTTCGCGCATGATTCTGTCAACATTCTCCACCACCACAATAGCATCATCCACCATAGTGCCGATAGCAAGCACCAAGCCCAGAAGGGTAAGCATATTGAGCGTAAAGCCAAAGACTAACATCACACCAAGAGTACCAATTAAAGATATAGGTACGGCTATTGCTGGCACAAGCGTAGAACGCCAATTCTGCAACGATAGGAACACCACCAATATCACCAAAATCAACGCCTCAAGAAGAGTTTTATAGACTTCGTTGATGGATTGGTTGATATAGTCAGTCATATCAAAAGGAATATCGTATGTGATACCCTCTGGGAAGTTCTTGCTAATCTGCTCCATAGTCTCACGCACTGAGCGCGACACCTGCATGGCATTCATACCCGGCAACATCTTAACCTCCAAAACTGCGGCATTCTCCCCATTGATACCACTCTCCGTAGTATAAGACTGAGCCTCCAAGGCAACCTCAGCAACATCGCGTAGGCGCAGGATTGAGCCATCATTGTTGGTCTTGATTACGATATCTTCAAACTCAGAGACGGTAGATAGACGACCATGCGCAACAATAGGTATCGTAACATCTATACCTTCGATAGGTTGCTGGCCAAGGACACCCGCCGCAGACTCGCGGTTCTGCTCCTTGATAGCCCTCTGTATGTCCTGCACGGTAAGACCCATGGCTGCCAACTGTTCTGGGCGTACCTTAATCTGCATTGCATAGTAACGACTACCTACATTCGATACCTGACCTACACCATTAACACGACGAATCATATCTAACACATTGAGCGTCGCGTAATTACTGAGATATATCTCATCAAACTTAGGATCGTTGGACTTAAGTGTTATGGTCATCAGCTTGCTCGTTGCCTGCTTGTCTATCGAGATGCCATTCTGCACAACCTCGGCTGGTAGTCGCGCCTCAGCTCCCTTGACTCTATTTTGCACCTCCACAGCAGCGAGGTCTGGGTCGGTGTTGATATCAAAAGTTATGGTTACAGAAAAACTACCCGTATTGGTACTCTGAGACTCCATGTACAACATTCCGGGTGTACCATTAAGTACCTGCTCAATAGGCGCAGCTACAGCCTGAGATACAGTCTCAGCTCCAGCACCCGGGTATGTCGTAGAGACTCGAACAACAGGGGGTACGATTTGAGGATATTGGTCTACGGGAAGAAGCACAAGACCTATGACACCCACCAAGACGATGAGTATCGATATAACCGTAGAGAATATGGGTCTATCTATAAAAAAATCACTCTTCATTCTCGCTCTGCTTGGTTTGGTTAACAATCTCTACACGCATACCATGGCTTAGCTTGTGGAAACCCTCGACAATGATACTCTCACTCTTACCCAAGCCTCGTTCCACAACAACCTTATTTTGTACCTCTGGACCAAGCTCGATAAATCGCTTCTCGACAATGCTGTCTGGGCGCACAACAAAGATATAAGCACCGCCCTTCTCGATAACCAACGCCTTGGTAGGCACCACAATGGCATTCTCATGCACATCCATTAGAAGACGCACCTTGGTAAGCTGACCAGGGAGTAGGATATGGTCGGGGTTAGGCATCTGCGCACGAACGGAGAATGTTCCCGTATTTGGGTCAACCTGTGGGTCGGCAAAATCGACTAATCCGCGGAATGGATACTCGGTATTATCCGCTAAGGTGATGGTGATGTAGGGGTTCCAATCGCGGCTCTCAATCTTTCGACCAAGGTTTACATTGCGCTCCTTGCTCTTTAGGTAGTCCAATGCTGTCATGCTGAAGTTAACCTCCACGGTGTCACTATTTACCACTGTAGCTAATAGGGACTTACCTCCCGGGCCTACAAGTGTGCCTATATCTGCCGAACTCTCGCTGATAAAACCAGATATTGGGGAGCGTACCGAGGTGTAGCTAAGCGCAATCTCGGCCTGTGTAAGGTCTGCTTCGGACATCACAACCTCAGCCTGTGCTGCCTCGTATGCTGCTATTGCATTATCCAAGTCGAGTTGACTCGCTGCATTCTGCTCATATAGTGGGCGAATACGATTTAGGTCACGCTCTGCCTTAAGTTTGAGTGCTTCGTTCTTCTTTAGCTGTGCCTTTGCCTTCTCTACACGCGCGGCGTATGACTTCTGGTCGATGGCAAAGAGTAGGTCGTTTTTGTTTACATAGCCACCCTCTTCGAAGTGCATAGTCTCTAAGTAGCCCTCCACACGAGCGCGTATCTCCACATGCTGGCGTGCCTTAATCTTACCTGCATACTCTACATAAATCTCTACATTCTCAACTACCACAGGCTCTGCTGATACGGTAGGGTAGATAGGTGCGCCCGGACGAGGCCACTTCACATATATAATAGCTGCTATGATACATAACGCTATGATTATCAGTGTATACCATACCCAATTTGGAGTGCGGTTTACATTCTGTATGCGATTTACAATAGGCTTGCCTATGCGTGTAATCCTCTCGGTGGGAATGTTTATCTGCATAATGATATTTTTTATCTCTACTACCTAACTTTGTTTTCTTTTCAAACTGCAAATATACGAAA
>JAFXBB010000014.1 GCA_017521945.1 Alistipes sp.
AAATAAGCTCCCAATGCTACAGATGTCGTTTTCATATCGCAATAATTTTCTACAAAGTTACCAATATTTGGTAACAAAACAAATTTTCTGCCAAAATTTTTATAGTTGCACTACATATAAGTGTTTATTCAAATTTGTTTCTGAGGGTATAGGCGGTAGCCACAGAAACTCCCGCCTAATTCTTTGTTTTTGATATCTAAAATATTTTGCTTAACTTTGTACTACCAAACAAAGCCTTATCAGTTGACTATGAGAACTATTTTTACCCTATTAGTTGGCGTTGTTGCTATGGTGTGTACGGGATGTGAAGTTGATGACACCGAGCTTAAGAATAGCAAAACATATACTCTTTATGAGGATATATCAGCCCTTGTGATATCAGATGGCGTGGATGTTATCGTGGACGATGCTCTGCCCCATGACCAAGTATATGCCTTGACAAATGCTAATAATTTCAATAGGTTGAGAGTTAGGGTTACTGACGGCACACTACATATTGGCGTATCAAGCTCTTTATTTGGCTTTAAGCGTTGTTTAGTCTATGTGCCATCGCTTGCATACAAAAGTGTTGCTGCAGAAGGCGGAAGTGAATTTTCGTGGAATAGTTGCAATAGCTATAGACTCTCTGTTATGGCATCGGGAGGCTCAGACTGCCAGATTAAGGGCGTTACGCAGCAACTATGCATAGATGTTTCTGGTGGCTCTGATATAGAGTGCGGTTGGCTGGAGGCTGAGGATGTCACCATCGACGCATCTGGAGGCTCTGATGTTGATGCTGTAGCAAACAGCACACTCTCATTAACAGCATCGGGTGGCTCAGACATACACATCAAAGGCAATCCCCAAATCATACATTGGGATGTATCAGGCGGCTCGGATGTGGAGTTTAATTAGATTATACATTAAAGTTATACAAGTAGTTTTACAGAATGTATATATAGTGTAGCATGATGCAAGTGGTGCTATACCTCTTGTATATTCCAAAAATAATCTTTACTTTTGTGGTTGCAAATAATTCGTGGATTATAGATGAGAAAGATTCTACTTAGCATATTTATCGCTATTGTTGCGATACTAAATATCTCATGCACAACGACTCATTATGTGGCACGACAGGATAGTCTTGCGAAGTTGTTAGTGGGCGAAGAGTACCATACTGTAGTTTCAATACTCGGAACACCAAGCGGATATGATATCGATGGTAATGGCGGTACGGTACTTATATATGATAAGAATCTCTCGTATGATGTGTCGCAGGCGCGTAGGAACTACTACAGCTCAAGTGCCTACGCATCTCAGTCCTTAACCAGCACATATACAAACTATATAAAGGTCTATATGGACTCGAATGGCGTATGTTACAATGTTCATTCCGACCTTATGCGTGAGCAAAAGAAGTTCTCGCTGTTCAAAACATCTATGTTGATAATAGCCTTAGCCTTAGGAGGTTACGCGGTAGCTAAGTAGAGGAGTTGTGCCTGAAGGCTACCACATCAACCATTTGCGCATCTCCTATTATGTGACCATAATAGGATATACCTATAGGCGCATAAAAAATAAATATTGCTATAATAGTTGCATATATTGAAATTTTATTACCTTTGCAACCGAAATAAGATGTGGAGGGATTTGGACTGATTGCAACCACAATAAAAAAATGCTAAAGCAGCACTCCTACTGCGTTGCTATGGTAGCATCTTTTTAGCGCAAATCTCAATCCGAAACATACTATTTCGTCCAGACATAAGTTATATGTGTGGCAGAGTTGATATGTAACAAAAAAGGTATAAAACTATGGCATTTCTATTTACTTCAGAGTCTGTATCGGAGGGACACCCAGATAAGGTTGCCGATCAGATTTCAGACGCTATTCTCGATGAGTTTTTGCGTTACGATGCTACATCTAAGGTGGCATGTGAGACACTATGTACCACAGGTCTTGCAGTAATCTCTGGCGAGGTACGCTCAGAGGGTTATGTTGACATTCAGGGCGTGGCACGCCGCGTTATCGATAAGATTGGCTACAACAAGAGTGAGTATCAGTTCGATGCGTCATCTTGCGGTATTTTGTCTGCTATCCATGAGCAGTCTTCAGATATCAATCAGGGTGTTGACCGCAAGGATGGCGAGGAGCAAGGTGCAGGTGATCAGGGCATCATGTTTGGCTATGCTGTGGAGGAGACACGCGAGTATATGCCTGCAACACTCATCCTCTCACATGTGATACTTAAGGAGTTGGCTGTTATCCGCCGCGAGGGTGAAGTTATGCGCTACCTACGCCCAGACTCTAAGAGTCAGGTGACCATAGAGTATGATGATGACCGCCGTCCAAAACGAGTACACACCATCGTGGTATCTACACAGCATGATGAGTTTATTCTGCCAACCAACACTCGTACAGAGCAGGAGGCAGAGCGCGAGATGCAGCGCATAATAGCTGACGATGTTCGCAACATACTTATACCACGCGTTAAGGCTCGCTTGGAGCGCGCAAATGACAAGGTTGCAGAGCTTATAGGCAATGACTATATCCTCCATGTTAACCCTACAGGTAAGTTCGTAATCGGAGGTCCTCATGGCGATACAGGTCTTACAGGTCGTAAGATTATTGTTGACACATACGGAGGTCGTGGCGCACATGGTGGTGGTGCATTCTCGGGTAAGGACTCTTCGAAGGTTGACCGCTCAGCAGCATACGCAGCACGCCATATCGCTAAGAATATGGTTGCAGCGGGCATCGCTCGCGAGGTACTCGTTCAGGTGAGCTACGCTATAGGTATCGCACAGCCACTATCTATCTATGTCGACACCTACGGCACATCGAATGTTAAGCTCACAGATGGCGAGATTGCAGAGCGCATAGGTAAGATGTTCGACCTACGCCCAGCGGCAATTGTTGAGCGTTTCGGACTTAAGTATCCAATCTTTGAGGCTACTGCATCGTATGGTCACTTCGGTCGCCGCCCATACACCGAGATGGTGCGTTTTGTTGGTGAAAAGGGCAAGGAGTTCGCTAAGGAGGTTGAGTTCTTCTCGTGGGAGAAACTCGATGAGGTTGACCGCCTCAAGCAGGAATTTGGCCTGTAACATGTGATTATTCTCCACGATGTAATAGGCTCGATAGTAGCGAATTAGCTGTCGAGCCTAATTATTTAGTTAAACTTTTCGTGCAAAAAGTTTGTAAATTAAAAAATAGTTACTACATTTGCACACCCAAATCTCAAAAGCCCAGGTGGTGCAATTGGTAGACACGCTACTTTGAGGGGGTAGTGAGCGCAAGCTCGTGCAAGTTCGAGTCTTGTCCTGGGCACAAAGAAGTGGATGGCTAAAAGTTAATTAGCCATCCACTTCTTTTATGAGTTAAGATGTAGTTAGACACCCTCGATATGGTGTACATCAATTATGCGACCAAGACAAAGAGGGGCACTCTTCAAGCCACCTTTACTGAAGTGCAATAGCACAGGGGATTGGCTTGCAGTAGTTGCTGCAGGAGCAAGCTCGGCAATACCTGCAAAGGTTGCTATATCATCGCCCAAAGAGTAATACTTACCATTCATATAGGCTACAATCATCATAGCCACAAACTTTGGATAATCTGGCTGGTTTAGACCATAACGCACAATAGCTCGTTTATTGTTTTCAAGCACACCAGCAATAGCGATACCATAGTTACCATTATCAAGACCATAGTATTTGCCATCCTCATCCAAGCCGAGAAGATGTATATCCGCCACGCTGCCGTCGCTAAATTGATATCCCTGCTCTACAACCTGCGCATAGAAGATTACATCGTTACGCTCTACAGAATAGTCTCCCACCACAGAGAATGGAAGATTTTGCAAGCCATACATATTTATCGACTTATTAGCCACCTTACGACCTATAATAACACTGTTCGACACATCATTGTCGCCTATGAAGGTCCAGTCACCAAGCCACGACGAGTATAGGGCTGTTGGTGTCTCCTCCTCGATATGGAATGTTTGCGATACAGCATATAGACCACTCACCTCACCCTTTGAGGTTATACCCATTGCAATAGCGATATAGTATCCTGGGTCGAGGTCATCGAAGGCCTCAACGCCATTGCCACGCAAAAGCATATCATTCATAGTGTAGGCTGTGCCGTAGGTTGTATTATAGGCGTCGAGATACTCCAACATACTACTCGCCAAGGCATCACCCAAATCACGCAACTTCGATGAATCGTACTCGCTGGCATAGACAACGGCAATGGTATAAGGGGCATTGTCCGTACTATTTACGGTTACGGTATGCTTAAACTCGACATCGTTGATTGTCTTAGCACCCGTATAAGCGATACTCCATGCAGGGTTTGGAAGCATATTGTCGTAGACCTCATCCTCCTGTGGCTCATCATTGCCATTGTTACCGTTTGCAAGCGTTGTAAACTCCACAGATGCACGCTCACCATACACCTCACCATCCTCTGTAAGACCAAAGGCGATATATTTGTAGGTTGTCTCGGGAGATAGCGGTGATAAAATCTTTGTGTAGTTCTTGTTAAATATTAGCTGCGAGCCAATATCGCCTGTAGCGAGCTGTGCTACACACTCCTTGATAAGCAGATCCTCGCGTGCTGCAGTATCGGTAGTAAGCAGACCATACCAGCTATCGGCAGTTTTACCATTATGCGACACCTTAACCTTCGCCGAGGTAGCTGTAATATTCTCCACATCGACAACCAAAACAAGGTCGCTCTCTGTGCCACCACCCTTTGGCCCATCATCCGAGCTACAAGCCGCAAGGGCTATGGCAGCAAATGCCACCATAGCCATTCGGAAGATATTTTTTATAGGGTTCATACTCTAATCAATTATAACTGCTTCTTGTAGATAGCAACCGCGTTTTCAGCTTTTGTTGCATTTGCTACACTATCTTTGTAACAAGTAAATGTCAACGATGAGGTCGCACTATTAAACTTAATTAGATAAGTAGAAGAAGAATAAATAGTTGAGATAAACGCCTCACCATCTTCGTTAATCTTTATTGTCCAAGATGCAGCATCATTGATACTTGTTCTCATTTTTAGTCCACTTGAATAATAAGGATAGTAGACAGTATTATTATAAGTGAACTCAAATGACATTGTACCATCTGAGTTTCCAGACATAAGTGTAAATGTTTGTACGCCTGCATCCTCAATGTCATAAATTACATTTCCCGTTTTCTCAATAACCGCAGATGGGAATTTTGTATCACTTGTTTTGGTAGGACAAGCAAGAGCCCTGTCGGCATTCTTTGCAACAATAATCACCTCATCGCCAACAGCAAGAGTTGACGCATCGGTAACAAGCTCATAGCCGCGTTTGTTTGCAGGATTAATACCTTGCTCCGCAACTACGACAACATCGGTCATACCGTATGTAAATGTTACTACTGCCTCACGAGCATCTGTTGTTGTATTTTCCGAGTCGAATGTTACGGTTGCGCTGTTGCCACCATCGTATTCAAACTTTGCATAGTCATTATCTGCCATAGTTGCTACCACAGCCTCTGGAACTACAATATCTCCATTGCTATAAGTATCAACCTCAATCGCTACACTACCACCTGTATAATCGGCTGCAATACCTGCTGAAGCAGAAAATCCATAGTGACCCTTATATATAGTGTGGTATGTTGAGCTACCACCCTTACCCTTAGTAGTTGATGTTACCACAGTAGTAACGGTCATCACATCGCCAACCTTAACACCGATAGAATTATCGCCATAAACTTTATCACCGGCATCGGTATAGACATATGTCACAGTAGCAATATTACCGTTGTTATCTGAAAGCTTATATGTGCCTGAACTTGATGATGTAACCTCAGTAACACGACCTGTGATCTTGTAAGTAGCATTCTCATCCTTTTCCTTTGTCATAAACTCTGCAATGGTAATCTCCTGTGGAGCGCCCTTCTGCACAATGTTGAATGACCAAGAGAGTGACTCCTCACCCTCCAACGATGCGGTGATTGTTGCTGTAGCCTCGCGCTTTGCGCCAACATTAGCCTCTGCGGTGTATGTAAGTGCGCTCTTTGCTGCGTCGTAAGCAAGGTCAAGCCACTCAGCATTATCGCTAACAGATATTGTCCATGAACCAACATAGTTGAATACAACATCCTCGATTGTGGTAGCCTCAGAAGTACCCTCCTCAGCGATAGTTACTACCTCGTCGCTATCAGGTACAGTTACCACTGCTGCAACTGTAGGAATCTCACCCACAGCACCCTCAAGACGATATAGGTGAATTTTATTAGCATCGTTAGTGACTTCGCTACTAGTCAAATCAAACTTGCGAGATGTAGCGTAGTTGGCGTGATAGTATCTCCAATACTTATAAGATCCTGAAATTTCTGAGGCGGTAATTGTTGCTATACCATCAGCTATGCTTACATCGAACAGCGTATTTTTATCACAGAATGCCTGGAGCTTTGGCGTGTTATTAGAGCCATTTGCCCATGCGAATCCCACATATGTGTCGCCCTCGAAATCGACATCATTATAGAAGTCGAATGCATTGCGGTTCTCATCACGCTTCATAAGAGTATAGGTCTGCATCATGTGGTCGGCAGAGGTATCTACAGGATTGTGATATAGATAGTCGCCCACCTTAATCGCCTCGGTCTGAGAAGCGAGAGGATATACGCTCGAGCTAGGCTTACCTATAACATAGTTATAGTTCTTAGCAGCAATAGTTACCACATCACCCTGCTTAAGAGTCGAAGCATCGCGCACAAGTACCCACTTTGCACCAGAGAGCGCATCTGTCATATTTACACCAATGCGTGTTACCTTACCCGCCTCGAATGCAAGAGACTTATCAGCAGGTATTGCACCCTGCTTAATATAGATTTGCTTGCTTGTCTCAACAACTACACTATATATGTCCTCTGCGTTGAGTGTTGTAGGTAATAGTGTGAAATACACATCTTTAGCAGATGTAGTTGCTACTGCAATGCTGCTAACACCTTCGCCAACAGATGCTGCGTGTGGGTCGTCAAGGTCTGCAATAATATTACCAGCGATAGTCTTGCCATCTGCTGTAAATACCACCTTCTCTACAGTCTCATCAGCACCAAGAGAGAGGTTCGAGATAGACATCTTAGCAACTGCCGCCAAGCGAGTAAAGCGCAATAGCTGTGTCTCGGTAGGCTGCGCATCAGTTGTCACTGGCAACGACACCATAAGGTCAGCATTAGGATCGTACGACTGCTCAGCCATAGTCTGCTCGGCTGGCAACGCAAGGGTTACACTATTGATACTCTCTGCTGCAACATAGCCACTTGCTGGGTAAACAACAGCATAGCGATACTCATCCTTGCCCCCGTTTAGTGCGAACTCTGCATCTATATGTGCCTTGCCATCTACCAATTTGTAATTTACTGATGTAGCCTCAGCAAGAGCATCGGTCTGCTCAAGAGCTACAAAACTCTCAGCCTCGTTCCATGAAAATAGAGGCTCGTCGCCAGATGTATCTACAGAGGTGCGTGTAGCCTCCTCGCTCTCAAACTTTACAACAACACTCCTTGCAATATCCTCATTTGTAATCTCCTCAAAATTATTTTGGCACGCTGTAAGACCTGCTGCAGCTACTGCAACAAGAGTCATAAGTTTCATTATTCGTTTCATACACCAAACATTTTAGAGGTCAAAATCACTATCGTTGTAACCAGAGTCCTGTCCAGGCTCGCCATAATCGCCATAGGATGAACTAATCGCAAAGCCCATCTCTACCTCAACATCCTGCACCTCAAGCGCAGGAGCAGAATAGTTTTTAATCTTACTTGTCATAGCTAATAAAGTATTTAATTAAGTTTATAAATTCATTAATATATTAAAGTACTACTCCATAACAACCCAGTTCTCTGGCATATTTGCGTAGTCCGACAAACCTGTGCATCCTGCAAAACAACCTATGTGTGCGCTCTTAGTGCTTGGTACGCGTGGGAAGTCTGTATCTTGCGTACGCTCGTAGAGGTGTACCTTGTTGTCGCCAATCATTGTATATGGACTCTCGCCACTAAGCGACTTGCAATCAGCGAAGCAGTAGTCGATAAAACTAATGCGACGCACCGTGTCGAACAACCCCTGAGGGATACTCTTCAATGCCGAGCAACCGTAGAAACATGCCGAGAATACAATACTTGTTGTGGTTGTACCTATAGAGGAGAACAACCCCTGAGGTATACTCTCCAAGGCGGTACACTCGGCAAAGGTCTCCTCAAACTTCTCAATCTTTGGGCATGCCACGAACAAATCCTCAGGAAGCGACTTAAGCGATGTACAACCGAGGAACATACGCTCCACATACTTTAGCTCGCCACACGCCGCGAGTAGACCCTTAGGCAATGACTCCAAAGCGGTGCAGTCGGTAAATGTGCCTGTAAAGTGCGTAGCCTTGCTACATGTTGCAAATAGACCATCTGGCAATGTTTTGAGCGAGGTACATCCTGTAAAGGTGTTTGTAAACTTCAACTTCGCACTGCCAAGTGGTGCGAACAAATCGGCAGGGATGTTTACCAACTTTGGGCAGTTGTAGAACACCTGCTTCATAGATGTTACTGAAGTTGTTGCAGGGAATATCGAACCTTCGATAGTGTGCAACTCTGCAGCCCCCATAAAGACCGCCTCAAACGATGTTGAGCCCACATCCACACAACTCTCAAACAAGCCTGCAGGTATAGTCTCGACACCCGACATCGAGATGATGTTATTAAAGGCTGTTGACGACGACTCAGTAACATGATCAAAGAGTCGTGCAGGCAATGTTTTAAGATTTTGACATCCAGCAAAAATATATGAGTAGTCTGCCAAGTCATAGTTGCGGACCTCATCGAATAAAGCCTCAGGAACAGATTCAATAGCAGAGCTATCAAACATAGACTCAAAGTCGTATGCCTTGTTCATACCCCTGAGCAAACCCGCAGGAATACTACGCAACGATGTACAATCCGCAAAGCAGTAACGAAACGATGTTGCAGATGTAAGACCGTCAAACACACCCTCCTCAACATCGGTAAGCGAGCTACAGCCATGGAATACCGAGCCTATGGTCTTAACTTTAGATAAGCCCTTGAAAGTATCCTTCTTGACGCGTCTAATACCTGTAGATAGGTAGAACAAAGCCTCAAGATTGGTCACTTCGGAGCAATTCTCAAACATCGCTACAGGGATTTCGGTAAGCGAAGTACATCCCGCAAACATATACTTGATATTTGTTGCCGAGGTGGCATTTTGCATCAACCCTTGAGGTATGCTCTCCAAATTTGTACATGCGTAGCACACGCCCTCGAAGTTGGTTGATAAACTATTAGCTGCAAAAATCTTTTCAGGGATTGTTGTTATGGCTGTGGCACCAAAGATATAGTCAAAACGAGTGATGTTTGGACAGTTGGCAAACAAATTTTCTGGCAACGAACGAAGCTTACCCTCAGAGATATAACCCTCAAGCTCGGCAGGATAGCTTCTCTTATAGTCGCCTGAGTTTATCTTAAGAGCCTCATCGTTAATCACAAAGTCGCTACCTGTGCCGTAGAATGTATAATAAAACTCCTCGGCAAGAGGCGCATTGGCAAACAGCTTCTCAGGAATTTCGCTTATTGAGGTTGTGTAGCGAAAGCAGTTAGAGAACTTCTTAACCTTCGCTGCATAATTAAACAGACCATCAGGAATAGCCTTAAGACTCTCGCAACCCAAGAAGGCGGCTACAAACGAGCTAACATTCTCAAACGAGCCAGCAAGATCATCAGGAATTGACTCCAAGTTGATACAACCCTTACACATGTTGGCGGCATTCTTATAGCCCATCTTACCCCACGAGATAATACGCTTCAATTCGGGACAAACCGTGTCGTTATAGCTAAACTCAAGGTTGTGAATATCAGAACCTGTGATGATGATTGTGTACAAGCCTGGCTCAGGATAAGTCTTATATACTCGCTGACCCTCGTATGTTGCCAACTCACTGCCATCACCCCAATCAACGGTCATCACACCACCATTCTGATATGTAAGGATAGGTGCAGCAATAACTATCTGATTGGCCTCGGTGGTCTCAACTTCATAGATAAGCTCTTGGGTATCGGAGCCTACCTGCCATAGCTTAATCGAGTCCTCTGCAATATTATCCTCAGAACCCACTTTTATGGTAATCTCACCCCGACGCTCAAGCTTATCACCACTCTCGCTAAATGTCACAACCAACTTATCATTATTGCGCTCTGCACTAAACCACCCCTCTTCCGAGGTTGTAATCTCCCACTCCCACTCTGGAGCAACATCTACCTCAATAGTCTCGACACCACCCCTGTAGTTCGCAAAGATGTAATCCCTGCCAAACTCAATAAAAGCTGGCTCTGCAGGCTTTTCAGGATCGTCATTTGGGTCATCATTTGGATCATCATTCGGATCGTCGTTTGGATCGTCGTTTGGATCGTCGTTTGGATTTGACGGCTCTTCGGTATTACCCTCATTGTTAGGCTCTTTTACATCGGCATCAGGCCCACAAGAGAACGCGAATGCTACAAAGAAGGCAACGAACAATAAATTCTTAAGTTTCATATATCTATCAATATTTAATTATTTCTTAATTAATAAATACTCTGCTATTACCCTCACACCAAAATCTACACTTAACAGACAGCGTGTATTAACCTCTTGATGTAATAACTAATATAAACGGGGTAAGTATCTCACTTTTATGCAAATTTATAAAATATTTATTAAAAACAAGAAACAATAGATATATTTTTTCAATAATAACACCTACACTCGAAAAAAAACCGAAAAAATTTAGAAACGAGACTCCGATAAGTCAAACAAGAGACTGAATAAAAAAAGAGGAAATCCGTTGTGGACTACCCTTCATCGGCGGTGATCACCGCCTATTTTGTTGATATACATTGCATTAGGTTGCTGCGTTGTGAAACGACTTTTTGTGCAAAAATGGGTTAAGCGTTGATTTTACCCTTTTGCGTGTAGTCTTCTATGTAGGATACAATCAGCGTACTACAGCGGTCAGGAATTTCCAGAAAATTACAGGTGTCACACCTGCTGAATTCATAGAAAGCATCAAGCAATAAAAGGGTCTGAATTTCGACTAAACGGGCGGTTTGTAGATTTGCACA
>JAFXBB010000124.1 GCA_017521945.1 Alistipes sp.
CAGAGTTGATGCATATTAGATATTTTTGCTACCTTTGTGCATACAATAGAGATAAATCACATGACAGTAATAGAGTACATTCGCACAATTCTGGTATCACTTTTCATTGGTTTTACACTTATGAGCTGTGATGATACACCTAAGACAGGGGATACACCAATCAACAACAACAACAACAAACCTGATGGCAACAGCGTTCCGACATATACCATTATTTACTACGCTTCGGGAGGTGGTGCAATAGATGCAGCTGCGGGCAGAGGTCTTGATTTTGCTATAGAGAAGAGCATTGAATACTTCTTGGACAAGCGCAAGTTGGACAAGAATGTTAAGTTCACGGCCTGCATAAAGTGGTCTAAGGGTTATGAGGGCAAGTATGCATACGGTGATGGTGGCACCTATCGTTTCTTTATCGACAAGGAGAACGACGGGCATAATTTTGAGTTGGTTGGCGATAACAGCTATCCTATTAATGAACCAGAGAATATCGCAGAGTTTATCCGTTGGAGCAAGGAGGTTGCACCTGCCGATGAGTACATCGTTGTCTTCTCTGGTCATGGCAACGGCTGGCACCCTGAAGTTGGTATCAACGACACGATAGAGCATACTCGAGGTATTATGCGCGATACGGATACAGGTCGTTACATCAGTTGCGAGGAGCTTTATGAGGGCCTACGCCTTGCTGACACACACTTTCGCATGATATTCTTAGGCTCATGCCTTATGAACACAATAGAGTATGTTGCCGCACTGTCACAATATTCCGACTATATTCTTGCCTCAAGCCACATATCGATAATGTTTACCACCGAGCTTAACTACCTTGCTCACATGCTTGAGCGAGAGTTGAAGGATGGTAGCGATGAGGCTTTTACTGAGGGAATCTACGGCTACCTATATCAGGATATCAATACAACGATCTCGAATACAGACTATGTATATGACCGTATCGACTTTATGCTGACCGACTGCCGTAAGGTGGATGCGGTGGTTAATGCTACAAAGGTGTTCACCGATACGATTATAGCACTCTACGACGAGGAGGAGAGCATTGGTGAGGAGGCATTCAAGACAAAGTATGGTGCCACTATAGCCGAAATGGAGATGGCTATGGCAGAGTCATACTACTTTTTGGGTTACTTCTTGGATGATAGCGAGATATACGAAAGCGAATACCTACGCCAATCCTTCACCTACGACCTTGGCGATATAGCCAAGAGAGCATCCTCGGCACTCAATAGCACCAAGCTCAAGGAGAGCTACGAAGCCTTACACGCCGCATCTACAGAATCACAGGCTGTGTGCTACGCAACTACCCTTGTCAACAAAAAAGAGTTGCACCATAGCGTCACCTTTACCAACGCCGAGAAGTGGGAGGAGCGCAACTACGACGAGTCTGGCTACGAAGAGAGCCTCTTCGACCAGCGCACGGGGTGGAGCAGATTGCTAAAGCGCAACAATGTACCGTTGAAGTTTTAACATATAGGGGATGGCTAATTAATTATTTAGTCAGCCCCTTAATTTTAGCACCAATTTCAACCTAAAAGATAGTTATCTTTAATTTACCTTAAGTGTCCTTAATAATCCTTAATCTCCCTAAATTCACTAACTTCATTATAAACACGCGTGGCAAGCACAGCACTCTCCTAACACCTCATTTACGGCTCTAAGCACTTGGTAATAAGCTCTTCGAGTTCGTCAATTTTGCCCATAATGGAGGCCTGCATGGCAAGCGAGAGGTTATAGTGCGCCATGTCGCCAGCACTGAGGAGTGTATCGGTGGCAATGGTGATAATTTTAGCCATTGGCTCTATCCTTGGAAAGCAATGAGCATCCACTGTCATTGCTGCAAGAAGCACCGAGATAAGAGCCAAGGGGTAGTCATCTGTGTGTTCGTCGGTACGGCGGAGGCGGCGATGACGGTGCGCAAAGAGCGATGAGCCATACTCCTTGGCATGGTAGCCTCCAGTTCCCTCTGTAGGCGAGAGGTCTGTATCGATGAGTCGCATATCGCCTGCAGGGGTGACGATAATATTCTCAGGGCGTATATCGCCATGCACCCTACGCGCCCTCTTATGTTGCAGCGCCATAAGGTCAAAGGCTCGACTAAGAGCTGCATAGTTGCAATCGCCGCGGTAGAGGAGAATATCGAGTGCCTCGCCTGCAACCCACTCCGAAAAAGCCACATCAACATACTCCACCCTATCACCGAGCGTCTCAACAGGCATGGCTTCGAGGTAGTAGAGTGTGCGCTCGAAGAACTCATAAATAGGACGGCGGCGGTGATAGCACTTAATAAGCATGTCACCCTCGGTGCCTATAACACGACACCGAGCAGCGACACAACTATTACCGACCTCTATGGTTGTGGTATCGACCTTGATATGACCAAAACCACGAACCTCAATATCGGCATTTTGCAGAGCCTTGACTATGGATATACAGTTAACCATAGGCTCCACAGATATTTATGCGATGCGCTTCAAAAGCTCAACGAGGAGTTTCCAGAACTTGTCAACGGTAGCAATCTCAAGACGCTCGTCTGGAGAGTGTACACCGCGCAAGGTAGGACCAAACGACACCATCTCAAGGTGTGGGTACTTCTCAAGGAACAAGCCGCACTCCAAGCCTGCATGGATAGCGCGTACCTTAGGCTCTGTACTAAAGAGGTCGCGGTAACACTGAACAGTCTCTGTAAGGAGCTTAGACTCAGGGTTAGGCGCCCAACCCGGATAGCCGTCAGAATGCTCAACATCGAAGCCAGAGAGATAGAATACCGACTCAACAGTCTGTGCAGCATAGAGCTTCGCGCTCTCCACAGATGAACGCTGTGAGGTTGTAACGGTGATAACCTCCTCATCAAGGTTGAACTTCACAGATGCAAGGTTTGAAGAGGTCTCAACAAGACCCGGCATAGCGAATGACATACCAAGGACTCCGTTAGGTAGACCCACAAGAGCAAGTAAGAAGTAGCAAAGCTCGTCGTTGGTCATAACACGCTTAGGTGCTGTCTCAACATCACTCACAGCAAAGCGCATACGAGGCTCTGTGTGCTTGAACTCCTCCATAAGCATCTGACCAAACTCCAAGTAACGCTCCTCGAAATCCTCCTTCTCGGCTGCTGGAACACCCACGATAGCGTATGCCTCGCGTGGGATAGCGTTACGAAGATTACCGCCATTGAACTCTGCCAAGGCAATCTGGAACTTATCAATAGCGTTGTATAGGAAGCGAGCCATAAGCTTATTTGAGTTAGCGCGACCCTTATCGATATCGTCACCCGAGTGACCACCAAGCAAATCGCCAATCTCCAAGCGTACAAAGGCGTAGCCCTCAGGCGCCTCCTCGCTCTCGTAGTCGAGTTTGGCAACTGTATCAACACCACCAGCACAGCCAATAAAGATCTCACCCTCATCCTCCGAGTCGAGATTTACAAGGTACTTACCTGTAAGCATGCCCTCGCCCAAGCCGAAGGCACCTGTAAGACCTGTCTCCTCATCAACTGTAAAGAGCGCCTCAATAGCTGGATGCTCAAGGCTCTGGTCGAGAAGCACTGCAAGAGCTGCTGCCATACCGATACCACAATCAGCACCAAGGGTTGTATCCTTAGCCTTAACCCACTCACCATCAATCCATGGCTCGATAGGGTCATTCTCGAAATCAAAAACCTTAGAGGAGTTCTTCTCGCAGACCATATCCATGTGTGACTGAAGAATAACGGCTGGGCGATCCTCGTAGCCCTTAGTTGCTGGCTTACGCATCACAACATTACCGGTCTCATCGGTCTGGTACTCTATATTATGCCTCTTTGCAAACTCCACAAGCCAAGCGATAATCTTGCCCTCCTTCTTTGATGGGCGTGGCACCTTGCAGATGTCATCAAACTGCTCCCAAATCAATTTTGGTTCTAAATCTCTGATTGTCATAGTATAAAAATTATTAGGTTAGTTATTTATTCTCTCTATCGAAGAGGCGCACGCCACGAAGTAGTGGATTGCGACGCTCCATAACAAAACACTCGGCTACAAGCAACAACAAGGCAACGCCCAAGAACCACTGATACTGCTCATCATACTCCTCAAAGGTTATCTGTGTTAGCTCAGTAGCCTCAATCTCATCGAGGCGCGAGATTATATCATCCAAGCCGAAATTATCGTTGCGCGAGCGGGTATAGATACCCCCTGTTGCCTCGGCAATATGTTGCAAGAGCGGCTCACCAAGTTTTGTTACCACCATCTTACCATCCTCATCCTCAATAAGTTCGCCGTTAATTCTTAGAGGCGTACCCTCTGGCGTACCTATACCTATAGCACAGACCATAACACCTTGTGCCACAGCCTGCTCGATAGCCGCCTCAGTGCTTTGGTTATGTTCCTCACCATCTGTAATAAGGATTACGACACGGCTCTTGGACTCCTTAGTGCTATCGGTGAAGGAGAGTAATGCCACCTCCAACGCCTCACCGATATCTGTACCCTGATGCGCAATTAGCGAGGGCGAGAGTCGCTTAACCATAGACTCAGCCATCTTGTAGTCACCCGTGATTGGAAGCACCACCTCAGCCTCCTCGGCAAACGCCACTATACCCAATCTATCCTCCTTCATGCGCTCCACAAGACGCGAGATAGCGTAGCGCGTACGCTCAATACGGCTGGGGGTCACATCCTCAGCAAGCATAGAGTTGGATACATCCACCACAAGAACCACCTCTCTACCCTCAACCTCAGTACTACGAAGCTTAGAGCCTGTCTGCGGGCGGGCAAGAGCTACAGAGAGAAAGCCTATCGCGAGGCTGAAGAGTATAATCTTGATCCAACCTCTAACCCCATTATAATCAGGCATAAGGCTCTGCAAAGTAGCCTCCTCGCCAAAACGCCTTAGCTTACGCCTACGGTAGAGTTTTAATGTTAGGTATAGAGCAGGTATAACCACCACAGCAAGTAGTAGCCACAACCACTCAGGTTTTGCAAAGATAAATATATTCAATTCATTCATGGCTACTCTAATTATGGAATACGGTTTAATACTATGCGCTCAACAATGAACTCCGCCACAAGCAACAACAATCCAAGAAGCAGCCAACCGAGGTATAGCTCTTCGTAGGATGTGTAGTGGGTGATTTGCACCTCGCTCTTCTCCATCTCATCAATTTGCGAATATATCTGCTTGAGTGCCTCATTGTCCACAGCACGGAAATACTCACCACCCGTAGTATTGGCTATCTTCCTTAATAACTCCTCATCAATCTCAACATCTGCCATCACATAGGTCTGATTACCAAACATATCGACTGCGGGCATAGGGGCCTGACCCTTTGTACCAACACCGATGGTATAGACCTTAATACCCATATCGCGGGCAATCTCTGCCGCCATGATTGGAGATATTTGACCGCGGTTATTCACACCATCCGTAAGCAGTACCACAACTTTTGACTTCGCACCACTCTCCCTAAGGCGGTTTATTGCCGTTGCTAAGCCATTACCTATCGCCGTTCCATCATCTACAACACCACTGCGTAGACGCGAAAGCATAGTTCCCACACTCGCCTTATCCGAAGTTAGAGGGCACTGCGTGAAGGCCTCACCTGCAAACGCTACAACCGAGATACGGTCGCCTATGCGCTCTGCAGCGAACTCCGAGGCCAGATGCTTAGAGGCGGTAATTCTATCTGGCTCGAAATCTTTAGCAAGCATAGAGCCTGAGATATCCATAGCCAAGACTATATCGATACCCTCGGTTGAGGACTCCGAAGATGAGTGCGCCTCAACGGGGCGGGCAAGGGCTACGATAAGCACCGCAAGGGCTGAAAGACGCAACACCATAGGCAGATCTCTAAGCCAATATCGCAAGGTGCGTGGCATACGCTCCCCTCCGAGTGTCGAGACACGCATCGCGGCACGACGACGACTGACAAATATATAATAGGCGATAATAAGCGGTATTACCACCAATAGATAAAGTATATCTGGATTTTGAAACTGCATACTTCTACCAATTCTTCTTACCCGGAATAACAAGCGCCTTCTGCGCCTCCTTTAGCTTCTCCTGAGTCTTATCCTCTTCGGTCTGAATAGCATTCAGCATACGCTCCTGATCAGGGCTAAGCTCCTTAGGCTGTGGCTGCTCACCCTCTCGCTCCTCATCCTCGCCCTGCTCTTCATCTGGGTTTTGTTGCTGATTATCGTTCTGCTCCTCTGGCTTATCTGCCTCAGGATTTTGCTGCTGCTCCTGATTATCCTTGTTTTGTTGGTTATCCTTATTTTGCTCGTTCTGCTCGTTCTGTTGGTCATTATTCTCGTTCTGCTGGTCGTTGTCCTGATTTTGGTTCTGCTGTTGTTGCATACGCTTCTGGTCAACGATACGCTTGGCAAGAACATAATCGTACTTTGTCTCCTTATCATCTGGATTAAGCCTCAACGACTCGCGAAAAGCATTCAATGCCGCCTCGTACTTCTCCTCACTAAATAGACTCTCGCCCAAGTTACGCAACACCTCGGCACGCTGCATATCGCTAAGGAGTGTATCTGCAGCTATAGCCTCGTAGTTACGAAATGTTGTCTGGGCAGTAAGTGTCGAGTCCTGAGGATTTGTACGGCGAAGATGGTGATAGGCATTAGCGCGATTATATAGTGCCTCATAGTTCGTGGCATCATGCTCCAACGCCTCGTTATAACGGTTGTAGCTGGTGTTAAAGTTATTCTTCTCAAAATTCGAGTTACCCTCGCGCACAAGCCTACGCTCCTTGTGATACTGCGCCGAGAGCGACTCTGCACCCACGAAGAGCATCAAGAGCATAACCACAACCGTGGATATATATTTTGTAATTCTCGTCATAGTTCCAACTACTCAATCTTTGTTTCAAAGCTAATATCTCGCTTATCCTCGTTATGCACCTCAGCAACAATCTTTGTATTCTCAACAAAGTAGTAGGCATCGATAAACGACTGCTCGTTCTCCTCGGCATCGGGGGTAGCCTTGGCAAACTTCACCATATCGGCACTACGAAGTATGGCGATAAGCGCGCTACGACTCTGATGTGGAAGCTTCACATCCCTAAGTGCCGAGATAATCTCATCGGTGGTCATCTCCAAAGCACCTATATCCCAGCGACCATCAATGTAGACACGAAGTATCTCCGTAAGGCTTGAATAGTAGAGCTTATGCTTGCCATTCTGCCAGAGTTTTCGGTTCTTTAGCTCATCCAAAGCCTTAATAGCCACAACATGTGGAGGTAGTTTTGGAGCTGGCTTCACTATGCGTTCCCTCGCCTGCCACTTGTTGCGTATATACCATACCAACCACCATATAAGTAAACCTAACAGGATGAGGATGATTGTGCCATATATGGCATAGTCCTTAATCTCGGCAAAGATAAACGGTAAATTTTTCTGCGTATATATGCCCTCATCCTTAAGCATCGACTGAGCCAACTCCCTATCTACACCAAAGCCCTGCTCGGAGGTAGGATCAGCCTTTAGGAAGAGCGTTGTGTCAAGTTCCATATATCGCTCGACACTAAGGCGTAGCGTATCATCAGCATAGAGCGTATCTGGCACCTCTCTATTCTTATCGAAATAGAGGATTGCAGGACGCATCGGTATAACTCCCGTCTCCATAACCGCCAACATGTAACGCTTACGAAGATGAAGTTTACGACCCTCAACCTTAATGGTATCTAACGGATAATCCTCCACAAGCTCGAAGATATCCTCGTCATACTCCTCGTATGTTGACATCGAGAGCTTCGCTTGAGCCTCCTCTTTTTGCTCCTTAGCCGTGAGGTTGCCGCCAAATATAGGAACACCTATCTCCGTTGTGCGATCCTTCTCAATATCAATGATATACTCCACCCAATCGCCAACCTCAATGCTATCCTTCGAGAAGCGTGCCGATATTGTAGGTTGCTCAGCTACGGCAACACCCATATTGAGCATTGCCACAACAACTATAAGCAGCGTGTATATTTTGCGGGACTCTATCATCTTCTCTTAAACATCTTTATAAGTTCCACCACATAGTCTCCATCTGTCGCCACCTCAGCAACATCTACACGGTTATGCGTAAGAAGTTTTAACATAGTTGCTGTGCGCTCCTCGTAGCCTCTGCTCCAGAACTCGCGTACTCGGCGTGAAGAGGTATCAACCCACTCTCTTGCTCCCGTCTCCGAGTCCTCCATCTCGATAATACCTACATCTGGAAGCTCCCTATCGCGCTTATCGAAGATATGTATAGCCATAAGGTCGTGCTTCGAAGAGGCGATTTTTAGAGCATCCTCAAACTTTGGCATATCCTCCTTGGAGTTTACAAGATCCGAGAGAAGGAATGTTGTTGTACGCTTCTTGTTAACACCCACCAAGTAACGCAGCGCCTCCGAGAGGTTTGTTCCCCTGCCTGTAGGCTTGAAACTCACCAACTCGCGGATAATCATCAATATATGGCTACGACCCTTCTTCGGAGGTATAAACTTTTCAATGTGGTCGGAGAAGAGAATGCATCCAACCTTATCGTTATTCTTCGATGCCGAGAAGGCGAGCGTTGCCGCCACCTCCGTGATAAGGTTCTTCTTGGTTATACTCTCTGAGCCGAACATACGCGAGGGCGACACATCGACCATAAGCATCATCGTAAGCTCGCGCTCCTCCTCATAGACCTTGACATGCGCCCTATCGGAGCGGGCTGTGACATTCCAGTCGATATCGCGCACATCATCACCCACACGGTACTCCCTAACCTCGGCAAATGACATACCACGACCACGGAAAGCGGTGTGGTACTTGCCGGCGAAAATCTCGTCCGAAAGACCGCGTGTCTTTATCTCGATGTGTCGGACACGCTTCAATATATCCTCGTCGTGGCTATGCATTATGGCACTATGACATTGTTCAAAATCTCGGTGATAAGCTGCTCGGTGGTGATATTCTCAGCCTCCGCCTCGTAGGTAAGACCTATACGGTGGCGCAAGACATCGTGACATACAGCACGCACATCCTCAGGGATGACATAGCCACGACGCTGGATAAAGGCGTATGCACGCGCCGCCTTAGCCAACGCGATGCTTGCTCGTGGCGAGCCTCCATACGCAATAAATGGCTGAATGTGCTGTAGGCGATACTCCGAAGGCTCGCGTGTGGCAAAGATGATATCGATAATATATCGCTCAATCTTCTCATCCATGTAGACATGGTTTACAACCTCTCTTGCACGCATGATATCCTCTGGTGTTATCACCTTAGCAACCTCCGGCATACCTGCACCCGATAGGTTCATACGGATAATATCCAACTCCTCGGCACGCTTAGGGTATGAAATCTTAGCCTTAAGCATGAAACGGTCGACCTGAGCCTCAGGAAGCGGATAGGTACCCTCCTGCTCCAATGGATTTTGTGTTGCAAGCACAAGGAATGGCTTTGGAAGTGGGTAGGTAGTATCACCAATAGTCACCTGACCCTCCTGCATAGCCTCCAAGAGCGCCGACTGCACCTTTGCTGGAGAACGGTTAATCTCATCGGCAAGGATGAAGTTCGCAAAGATAGGACCATGCTTAACGGTAAACTCCTCGTTGCGCTGTGAATAGATAAGTGTACCTATAAGATCGGCAGGCAACAAGTCCGGTGTAAACTGTATGCGGGCAAACTTAGCATCTACAGCCTTTGAGAGTGTTGTGATAGCAAGGGTCTTAGCCAAACCCGGAACACCCTCCAACAATATGTGACCATTGGATAGTAGACCTATGAGGAGAGTATCGATAAGGTGCTGCTGACCTACAATAACGCGAGAAATCTCCTTGCGTAGCGTATCTACAAATACCGACTCCTCCTGAATATGAGCATTTAACTCTTTGATGTTAACTACTTCGTTCATATATTTATGTTATAAATTTATCTTCTAACGGACAAATATCTATATATATTGCAAAGGTATATAATTAATCTCTGATTTTCAAGACTACTCCTCACTATAGAGGCGTATACCCACCCATGGTCGCTCTAAAGTGGTTGCAATAGCAATGTCAGACGAGGTAGCACTTCGTGTCGATTGAGAGATGCCACTACCTGTAATATCTGCCAAAGCAACCGCAAGAGCTATATCGTAGTGGGCATCACCCCAATCTGAGTATGGCAGTGGATAGTAATCATCACTTACACCAAATTCGTTATCCACTGTTAGGTCAACATCTGGAACAATACCCTCTCCCCAATCACCAAAGCCCTTGGCATTGAAGCACATAAAGGTTATAGGAGCATACTCATACTCCTTACCTTTAATCCTCTTGCGCGTAACATCCATACCGCAGTTCTTACCCTCGGTAGTCTGACCGATAAGCCTTACAGGGAAGTCCAAACCTCGCAATCCCATGATTACCAACTCCGAAGCCGAGGCACTATTCTCCGAGCATATCACCGTTAAACGGTTTAGATTGAGCAACTGACCCGTATGCTCAAGCCTAAACTCACTACTCTCAGGCATCTTGGAGTTCTTCTTGTTGCGCTTAGCTACACACAACAGCTCTCCCTCATAGCTATTTGGCACAATGGCAGAACATAGCTTTATAGCCGAGTTTACGGCTCCACCACCATTGCATCTAAGGTCGAGGATAAGCTCCCCAACACCCTCCGAAGCAAACTCTGTCAATACAGCGAGCAACTCCTCGTCAAACTCGCTCTCAAAGCCATTATAAACGAGGTATCCTATCTTCTTATCATAGCCACTTGGCTCAATAACCTCGCTATAGACCACAGGATTTTCATAATAAAAGCCCTCGTCAATAGTTGCTGTATAAGGCTCACCTCCCTCCGAACGACGCAAATACTCAATATTCATAGAGCTGATGGTGTTCAATACTATACCATTGAACATTGCAACATGATTACTATTATCCAAGTACTTACCATCTATCATTGTTATCACATCACCGCGCTTCAAACCTGCAATAGCGGCAGGAGAGTCAGGATAGACAGCATCGATAATGAAGCCATATCTATTGTTCTCCCTATCCATGATGAGTATCGTGTAGTGCAACACTATACCAAGACCCTTGACCTCGGCACGCGTCGTGGAGCTTAGTTCGCGAATATAGGAGTAGTAGCCACGCTGCCCATTGTTGTTATAGTAGCCATCATCCTCGTTTGTTGTAAGCTTCGAAAGAGCATTTGGGAGATATTCATCCCATGGCAGACGACGATTGAAGAGCGACCTCTTCTGATTTACCTCATCCAACCAATAGTACTCATCCTCAAGACGCTGATCAATATAGGTTATAAGCTCACTATCTGTTGCAGGTTTACTGCTCGATGGAGCATCAATGCCTGAGTACGGTGGATTAGCACACGAGACACTTAGCAACAATATAAACAAAATTAACGCTCTCATAGTCTATTATTTGCATTGTAATATTTACAAACCTCCGTAAGTCCACACTCACCACACTTCGGCTTGCGAGCAAGGCATACATAGCGACCATGCAGTATCAGCCAATGGTGGGCAATAGGTAGCAGCTCACTTGGAAAACCTTTTTCCAACTGTCGCTCCGTAGCAAGTGGGGTCTTGGCATTACGCGACAAACCTATACGCGCCGCAACACGAAAGACATGAGTATCGACAGGCATAACCTCTCTACCCCATAGCACCGCACCCACAACATTTGCCGTTTTACGCCCCACACCCTGCAACGATTGCAAATCTTGAGGGTCGCTTGGCACCTCGCCGCCAAACTTCTCCACTATCTGACAAGAGAGAGCTACCAAATGTTTAGCCTTATTGTTTGGGTAGGATATACTCTTAATATATTCGTAGACCTCCTCGACCGACGCCTTAGACATAGCCTCAGCTGTAGGGTAAGCCTCAAAGAGTGCTGGTGTTGTGAGGTTTACACGCTTATCGGTACACTGTGCCGATAGCACCACCGCAACCAACAGCTCAAAGGGGTTTCTAAAATTTAGTTCACTCTCTGCCGTAGGCATCGCCACGGAAAAATACTCTATAACCCTGCTATATCGCTCCTTTGTTGTCATCTTCTATCTCTTTTACGCCACATACGCCAACACACCTTCTTTATGAAGAGTCCGTACGAGGCTTTATTCTTTTTTAATTGCGGGTACTCCCCAACATCCCTACGCCAACGCCTTAGGTACTCCACGATAGAGCCGTTATAGGATAGCACCCAAAGTGCGGTATTATGCTTGGCAAGGCGCAACTCATTAGTTAGTTTACCGCCATTATAACGCCCATCGTACCAGATGCTTATATCCGACAAAGAGTCCACAAAGGCTATCTTCTTGCGATAATCGGGATTGTGGCTCACGCTATATTTCAAAACTCTATGCACCGACATTGGGCAGTCGATGGCCATATATCTACTATTCGCAGCAAACCACAGCCACATAGGAAGGTCGTCGGTCAACCACTCAGGATGCTCCTCGGGGCGTATCTCCTCGTAGTAGCGCATAACAAGCTCCTTGCGTGCCACCACAGTACAATTCTCGGCAGGGTTACGCCTAAGCATCGCCTCCAACGAGGTGTGACACTCACCCTCTGGGTATATGGTCACATTACCCTCCTCATCCATACGCTCCGAGCGGGTATAACACATTCCTACATCGGGATTAGACTCCAGCAACTCGACCTGCATCTGTAGTTTCTTGCGATGGGTAAAATAGTCATCACCATCGAGCAAAGCGATATATTTACCCCTTGCTGCCTCGATAGTACGACGATAGTTCTTACGCCACCCCACATTCTCCGTGGATGTAACAATATGCACACACTCAGGGTACATACGCTGGTAATCCTCCACAATAGCGCGTGTGCGGTCGGTGCTGCAATCCTCGCCCACGACAATCTCCACACGGAAGAGAGTCTGCTGACGCAAGACACTCTCAATGGCTGTAGCGATGTATCGCTCATGGTTGTAGGTGGTCATAACCACCGATAGTAGCACCTCCTCCATATACTACAACTTTGTAAGTTTTGCAAACTTGGCAAGCAGAGTCTTAGAGCCATACTTATCAAATGCCACAACAACCTTATGGTCGGTGGTGAGTGGCTCGATACGCTCTATGGTTCCTGCACCAAACTTTGGATGCGCCACACGCTCACCTACACGGTAGTCGCAAGCACCAGCAAATGCCACTCCGCTCTCTGCCTGACGCGCACCCAACGAACGCATACCGCTACGGGCAGGGTCTAATGGCTTAGGCGTTGAGATAATATCGGCTCGTGGGCGTTGCGGCACAACACTCTGTTGCGCACCGCGTGGATTGTTGTTATACCTACTTTTGATTGACTCAAACTTAGGGCGTGACTCCTCCACAGCCCTCTCCCAACGGTTACGACCCGAAAGCTCCTCAATATCGAAGTTGGCATCCAGCCACTCCGAGTCTATCTCCTTAAGAAAGCGACTTGGTGAGGTATTCTCGGTCTTACCCCACACGCGTCTTAGCTCCGAGAACGACAACATCGCCGCCTTCTTTGCGCGTGTGATTGCCACATACATCAACCTACGCTCCTCCTCCAACTCCTGCACAGACTCCACAGAGCGTGAAGATGGAAATAGTCCCTCCTCCATACCTACGATGTAGACATAGTCATACTCCAAACCCTTTGCCGAGTGTACGGTCATAAGGGTCACTCTATTGCCGTCATCCTCCGCATCTTGGTCTGTTTGAAGCATTATATTCTGCATCCACTCGTCAATGGTCGGTGTCTGCGTAGTCTCTCTTAGACCCTCGTCCATCTCTCTGTCGCACTCATCCTCGTATGAACTCATCATCGCGAGGAGCTGGTCGAGGTAGTCCTTGGCAGTGTCGTTCTCAGGCTTCTTCTCCTTCTCCAACTCATGCAGTATACCCGAACGAAGCATAACCTCCTTGGCAAAGTCGCATACACCCATCTCAACACGCATAGCCGAGAGTTCGTTTATTAGTTTCACGAACTCTGCAACCTTGCGCACCACGACCTTTTCGACCTGACCTAAGACCTCGGTGCCACGCACCAACTCATCCACTGCGTGCCACATTGAGCTATTCTTCTGCTTGGCAATCTCGGCAATGCGAGCTACCGTAGTATCTCCAATACCGCGTGCCGGATAGTTAATAATACGCTTGAACGACTCGTCATCATTAGGGTTGAGGATAACACTAAGGTAGGCTATCATGTTACGCACATCCTTATGCTCCAAGAGCGACATCCCCTTATATACACGATACGGAATACCTCTTCGCGACAGTGCCGCCTCGAATAAACCATGTTGCTTATTCGTGCGGTAGAGAATGGCAAAGTCTCGCCACTCGGCACCCTCACGCGCCCTATCCTTGATATCCATGGCCACCTCTACAGCCTCGTAGCTATCCTCAACAACACGCACCAACTTTATCTTCTCACCCTTTTCGGCTGCCGAGAAACACCTCTTCTCCAAACGGCGCGAGTTATGCGCAATAAGTGAGTTCGCCGCTTCGACAATGGTCTGCGTAGAGCGATAGTTCTGCTCAAGTTTATAGACCTTGGTTGTTGGGTAGTCGCGCTGGAACGAGAGGATATTCTCAATCTTGGCTCCACGAAAAGCGTAGATACTCTGAGCATCGTCGCCCACAACACACACATTTGAGTGCTTTAGTGCCAATCGGCGCACAATGATATACTGCGCCATATTGGTATCTTGATACTCATCCACCAACACATATTTGAACTGATTTTGATACTGCTCCAACACCTCTGGAGCATCCCTCAACAAGATGTTGGTCTGCAGGAGCAGGTCATCAAAATCCATTGCACCGTTACGCTTGCAGCGGATGCAATACTCGGCGTATATATCCACCAACTCTGGCATCTTTAGCTCTCTATCCTCACCCTGAAGCACCGCATTTGCCCTATACGCCGCAGGTGTTACAAGACAGTTCTTAGCCATCGAAATACGCGCCGCCACAGCCTGTGGTTTATACCTCTCCTCCGAGAGATTCATCTCCTTGACGATAGTCTTAATGAGATTCTTAACATCCGTAGGCTCATAAATCGTATAGCTCTCTGGGTAGCCGATTTTTGCGGCATTCTCCCTAAGGATACGGGCAAAGACAGAGTGGAAAGTACCCATGCGGATATATCGCGCCTGTGGGCCTACCAACTTCTCGATACGCTCCCTCATCTCGCGTGCCGCCTTATTTGTAAATGTTAGGGCAAGGATAGAGTTGGGCGATACGCCTTGTGCCAACATCCACGCAATACGCGTAGTAAGCACACGCGTCTTTCCAGAGCCTGCGCCTGCAATTATAAGCGAGGGGCCATCGTAGTTTACTACAGCCTCTCGTTGCGAGGGGTTAAGACCCTCTAATATATCTTCATTTATCATCATCTCAACACTTTACAATCCATAAATCACAACGCCAGCAATGCCCGACAGAACGATAAGAAGTATAGGGTTTACCTTGCGCGCCGAGGCCAGAAGGGTCACCAAAAATATCACCCAGCTCCAACCATCTATAAAACTCCTACCCTCTGCCGAGTGTGGGAATATAAGGAGCAACGCCGCCGAGGCTATCATGCCCACAACCACAGGACGCATACCCATAACAACACCCTGCACATAGCGGTTATGCTGCAAGCGAAGGAAGAAGCGGGTTATAAGCATCATAATCGTAAGCGCAGGAAGGCATACTGCCACCGTAGCTACCACCGAGCCACACACACCTGCCACCTCATAACCTATGTATGTTGCGGAGTTTATGGCTATTGGACCCGGTGTCATCTGCGATATGGCAACAATATCCGAGAACTCGCCATTCGTTAGCCACGCATTGCGTACCACAACCTCGCTATGTATAAGCGAGAGCATGGCATAACCGCCACCAAAACCAAAGAAGCCAATCTTCAAATAGCTCACAAAGAGTTGTAGCAACACACCTATCATTGTTGTCCCTCCTCTCCGCGCTTAGCTACCCATAATGCGCCACCTATAGCACCCGCTATAAGCACCCATATAGGCGAAAAACCAAAGTACCATACCAATAATGCCGTAGCCGCAGCAACAGCTATAAGAGTCCAGTGTAACCCCTTAGCAAGACCAACAATAGGGGCGACAATAAGAGCCACTACCGCTGGACGCATGCCCTTGAATGCTGCATCTACCCACCTGTTATCGCGCATCGAGGCGAAGAATATTGCAACAAACAGAATTATCGTAAACGAGGGTATCACAACACCCAATACGGCCGATACTGCACCCCAATAACCACGATGCTTATACCCTACAAAGACTGCAGTATTTAGGGCGATAGGTCCCGGTGCCGCCTGAGCTATGGTAAGCAACTCAATAAACTCCTCCTTTGAGAGCCACGACCGATTATTTATGACCTCGTGCTGAATGAGAGGTATCATGGCGTAGCCACCACCAAAGGTGAAGGCTCCAATCTTCAGAAACGACCAGAATATCTCAAACAGCTCTCTCATGCTCTAACGCTTAAAACGATAGTAGGTGCCAAAGGGTATCTGCTTATGGCTACGATCCTCGAAGTATAGCTCGCCCATCTGCTCCTGCTTAGGCGCGCCAAAGCTCTGATGTACCGCTGTGCGTGCCAACATCGAAGAGAGTCCCATGGAGTAGAGGTTGAAGACAAGGAAAGCATCACTCTTTTCGAGGAGCTTCCCGCAGCACTCCAACATATTGCAGATATCATCCTCCAATACCCACTTCTCGCCATTAGCACCACGACCGTATGCCGGTGGGTCGAGGATAATGCCGTGATACCTATTTCCACGCCTTACCTCGCGCTCTACAAACTTCGTTGCATCCTCCACAATCCAGCGTACGCCATCCAAACCCGAAGCCTCCATATTCTCTCTTGACCATGTCACCACCTGCTTCACCGAATCAACATGAGTTACATCTGCCCCCGCAGCACGCGCCGCCAATGTAGCACCTCCCGTATAGGCAAAGAGGTTCAACACTTTAGGTCGCTCGATGCCCTTAGCTCGCAACTCCTCGATAGTGTCGTAGATAAACTCCCAATTTGCCGACTGCTCAGGAAAGATGCCTACATGCTTAAACGAGGTCAGCGCAAGGCGCATACTAAGGTGCATAGACTTATAGTCGAAGCGCACCGACCAGCGCGATGGCATCTGAGGTTTCAGTTTCCACTCGCCACGCTCCTCGGACTTAGTGTCGCGCAAGAACGAGGCATCCGCCTTTAGCCACTCCCCCTCTTTGAGGCTCTTTCGCCATATAGCCTGTGGCTCAGGACGGCGTACCACATAGGCTCCAAAACGCTCCAACTTCTCGCCCTCGCCCGTATCGAGAAGTTCGTAATCCTTTATATTGGGTGATAACTGCTTAATCATTATCTATCCATTTTAGTTGAACAATCAATGAGGTTCATTCTACAGTTTTTGCAATCGAAATCAAGGAGATAGCGATGGCGACCATGCTCCAAATAGAGTCTGTCGCGTAGTTTTGACCCCTTCTTTAGGCACTCGCCTATCTCACGGCGTATACAGTAGCTCGACTCCATCACCCTCTGGCCATGTGTCGTAGCCCAACTATCCAAGCCCTCGACAATATGCTCCACACCATGGCGCTTATAAAACCTGCGAGAGAGCGAGTTTACAACATTATGCTGCGCGGAGAGTCGCTTCAAGGGGTACTGCGCCGTGCCGTCATCCTCGCGTATATCGTGTGGTATGGTCTGCTCGGCACGCGCCGATGCAAGAAGAGCTAATGCCTCACGGCGCAGCTCGGCGAGGAGCTTGGCGGTGGCAAACCACTCTACACCCTCAACCTCGACCTTCGTTACGCGAAAGATGCTATCACCACTCTTTGTCATCTGCTCCACTGCTACGGCACGCATCTTCTCGGCATTCTTGGCCGTATCAAGCTCCACATCGCGCATAACCTCCACACCATTGCCCTCAACATCCGTAAAGCGCACCGACACCCTCTCTTTCGAGAGTGTCAGCACACAGCTCGCCTCTATGGTGCGGCGTATGCGGCTGCGCTCCACAGCCTGAGTGAAACGGTGGTCATAGTTGCGATATACCTCCATGCCAGCTTTGATGCCATCCATCTTATTTGGCTCCACAACGCTATCATCCACGCGGTTTATGTTTGTGCCTATGATGCCGTCACCTGCAACGAAACATAATCCATCACCCGCGCTAAGCAGCACACGGCTCACTACTCTAAGGTCCTTGCGCCCCACCATAGCCACAGAGCCTATATACTCACCTACCGCCTTGGGGGTGTTGAACGATGCTACACCTGCACGCTTGCCCAAGTACATATACTCCCCACCATCACGACTAAAACTCTTCTTTGGGTCGGGCGTAAACTCCACCTCCGACTCGCCAACAGACAACCTCCTGCAATCGGGACGCGTAGCCAACGCCTCATCAATCTTACGGCGGTAGTAGCTCACAACATTCTTGATATAGTTGTCATCCTTAAGACGACCCTCTATTTTGAAAGAGGTGACTCCCGCATCGATAAGCTCGCCGATACGCTCCGAAAGATCAAAATCCTTGACCGAGAGGAGGTGCTTAGTGCTGATAAGCTTCTCACCGCGCTCTGTTACAAGGTCGTATGTTAGGCGGCAAGGCTGCGAACACTCACCACGATTGCCCGAACGTGGCGACTGCGAACGAGAGAGGTAGCAACGACCGCTATGACCCACACATATTGCACCATGCACGAAACACTCCAAATCCACGGTCGTAGCCTCGCGTATAGCCTTTATCTCATCAAGGGATAGTGCGCGCTCCAGAATTACTCGCGTAAAACCACTATCTTCCAAAAACTTAGCCCCTTCGGGTGTCATGTTACACACCTGTGTTGAGGCGTGCAGCTCCACAGGCAGCCCCATCTCTCTATATGCCATATCCTGCACAATAAGGGCATCTACACCCACATCTATAAGCTCGCGCGCCAACTTCTCGGCACGCTGCAATTCGCCCTCATAGAGTATTGTGTTAAGCGTCACATAGACCCTCACACCGTAGAGATGTGCATAATCTACCACGCGGGCAATATCCTCTGTGGTGTTTGTTGCCGAACGCCGCGCACCAAACCCCTCAGCCCCAATATATAACGCATCAGCGCCACAATCTATGGCAGCTATGGCAGCTTTGTAGTCGCGCGCAGGCGACAATAACTCGATATATCTCGTTCTTGCGGTCATGACATATATATATGTACCAAATCGCACAAAGGTACAAAAAAATGAGTATACAAAGAACATTGTTATCAATAATGTTATATCTTTGTAGGTTGAAAAGTGAAATTAAACGCAAAATTTACAATATGCTTACACTAAGGCAATTAAGAGATGATAAGGCTGAGGCTATTCGCCGCCTTCAGAAGAAAGGTGTTGATGCTGAGCCTATAATCGCACGCATCGAGGAGCTTGACGACAGGCGTAAAGCTCTACAAGCAGAGTTAGATGGCTGTCTTGCTGAGCAAAATCAGGCAGCTAAGCAGATAGGTATGCTTATGGGCAAGGGTCTCAAAGAGGAGGCCGAGGCTAAGAAGCAGGAGGTTGCACAACTAAAGAGCCGCTCTACAGAGCTTAAGGAGGAGTCTGAGCGCGTGGCTGAGGAGCTACAAAACGAGATTGTAAAGCTTCCTAATTTCCCAGCAGATATTGTTCCTGAGGGTCGCACAGCAGAGGATAATGTTGTTGTCAAGCTTGTGGAGAACTACACAGATATCCCTGGCGAGGCGTTGCCACACTGGGAGCTTGCTCGCAAGTATGATATCATTGACTTCGACCTTGGTGTCAAACTCACAGGCGCAGGTTTTCCTGTATATAAGGGCAAGGGCGCAAGACTTCAGCGCGCCTTGATTAACTACTTCCTCGACTGCAATACTAAGGCTGGTTATCAGGAGGTTGAGCCTCCAATTATGGTCAACGAGGCTTCGGGTTTCGGTACAGGTCAGTTACCAGACAAGGAGGGTCAGATGTACCACGCTACGGCCGATGGTTTCTACCTTGTGCCTACAGCTGAGGTGCCTGTAACAAATATCTTCCGCGATGTTATTCTTGAGCAGAGCGAGCTACCTGTTAAGATGACAGCGTACACCCCATGTTTCCGCCGCGAGGCAGGCTCATACGGTAAGGATGTGCGTGGTCTTAACCGCTTGCACCAGTTCGACAAGGTGGAGATTGTGCAGGTATCACACCCTGATAACTCTTATGAGGCACTCGATAAGATGGTTGAGCATGTAGAGAGCATCGTGGCATCCCTCGGCTTGCCATACCGCATCTTGCGCCTTTGTGGTGGCGATATGTCATTCACCTCGGCTCTAACCTACGATTTTGAGGTTTACTCAGAGGCACAGAAGCGTTGGTTGGAGGTGTCGTCAGTTTCAAACTTTGAGTCGTTCCAGGCAAACCGTCTAAAGCTACGCTACCGCGATGATAATCGCAAAACGCAGCTATGCCACACACTGAATGGCTCGTCTCTTGCATTGCCTCGTATCGTTGCGGCACTGCTCGAAAACAACCAAACTGAGGAGGGAATACGCATTCCTGAGGTACTAATTCCTTATACAGGGTTTGATTTTATAAAATAATTTGTATATTTGCGGTTGAAAGTGTAAACACTCATTAAAAACAAAAGTAATATGGCTTACAAAATTTCAGATTCTTGCGTTGCATGTGGTACATGTATCGACGAGTGCCCAGTTGAGGCAATTTCAGCAGGTGACATCTATGTAATCGACTCAAGCAAGTGTATCGACTGCGGTACTTGTGCTGGTGTTTGCCCATCAGAGGCTATCGCTCCTGAGGCATAATCGATCAAGATCCGAACATTAAGGGGATGACTAAAAGTAATTAGTCATCCCCATTTTGTTAGAGTTTATCTCAGTCTAAAACCAAAGTTACAAATAGTTGCTCTACATAAATGGCTATCTGCCGAAACGGACACCGATACTTAAAAATATCGCATGACCAAACACATTATCTTGATAATTTACAACATCAAAATCACAAGAAGATATACCCTCATAACCAAGCATTACGCTCATGCGTTTATAGTCAGCACCTATTCCATAGCTCATATAAAATCCTGAATATGAAGCAATATTTAAGTTCGCCCCAAGTTTGATATCAAAGAATGGAGTAAAACACATACCCTCAATAGGCACATAAAACTTTAGATTTCCCGTAAAGTGATAGAACATCTCAAATATAAGATTACTGACTCCACCTTGCTGATACTTTGCTGAGGTCAAATAAGTTCCTCCAACATTCATACCCGCATATAGATATCTATTGATGCGACATCCCGCACCTATATCCAACTTTGCGCCTCCATGTGACAGCACACTCTCATACGCTCCACCGCCGTAGATATACGAATTTAGTCTTAGCTTCGCATCACTCTCGCTCTCCTGTGCCATAGCCATTGTCGAAATAAATAGCGTAACGATCAAAACAAATAATCGATTTTTCATAGTCGGACAGTGTTATAAATTATACATCATATAGTGAATTTATCGTTTCGGGGGTTAAATTATATGAGTTTTTTTATGGAAGTAAAATTTTGGTGAATATCGTGGGATAGTACACTTAGCACTTCCCACGATACTTTGTTTATGATAGGTCAACGATAAAACGCTACTCCTTTTCTATGCGTGTACCATTCTCCTTGGCATACTCATAATCTGCCTCTGTGAAGGTGTAGCCATACTCCCAGTACCATTTCCTTTTTTCACCCAGGTAGGTGTAATTTTTCATATCTCCCAAATATTCCATAAACTCTCTGTCGTTACCTGTTATAGAGTATTCACCATCCCATACTACTGTTATTGTTATTGGTATTGCATGCAATAACATAGACTCTGCATCACTCTTATCAACATTTCCGCCATGATAGCCGTCAAAAAATCCACACAAATTCGATTTTCCTGGTAATATCTCGACATGTTCGTAATATTTATTATCTGTCATTAGCACTATATGATGCTCGGTGTCATTCGTGTATCGCACCCCAACGCTATATCTATAGTCTACATCGCACGATGTTAACAATGCCATTATCAACATCGCAAATAGTAATTGACAAATTCTCATAATTCGGTCAGTTAAATGTTATTGATACAACAAAAATAGTGAATTTATCGCTTCGGGGGTTAAATTATATCTGTTTTTTTCATAATCATCTATCGAATTATAGTAATTAATCAATTTGGTTTTTGTAGATAATATTGTTCTTGAATTGAATACAAAATCTTCAATAACATCTGCTGGAATAATTCTTATTGTATCATAAGGATAATAATCTATATTATTAGAGTCATTTGGGTTATACAATATATTTGTTATATGCTGATTATCTGAGTCGTACATATCAATAAATATTGGTAAATAATCTTCTTCTTCATTCACTTTTGTCAATTGACGATTGATAGAGCCATCTGGGATATAATATGTACTCATTGTATATGGATATGGCTCATAAGACCCATAATCAAATGGTCCATGATAAAAACCTAAATCCTGATACTCCATTAGTGTTAAGTAGAATCCAACAAAAGATGCCCATGATTCGCGCAAATTTTTATCAGAGTTTCTATAATTAGACTCCCCATTTGTAAAATGTGATGCGTGACCTAACTCATGAAATGTAGTTGCAATAACCTCATGAATTTTGCGAAAATTGGTATCAGAATCCTTACCAAATATTCTTATATCTTGTAATATGCCAAATCCCAGCTCACGATTATAGTCGCCATATGCATCCTCGTCGTAGTAGTGCATATAACTAATAATAGTATTTTCATCACTTGCAATACGGCTAATATCATAGGTTTCACCCTTTTTCATTCTATATACTGCACGATGAATAGCTGCATATCTTACTGATTTGTAGTTATCATTAGCAATTTCAAGATTCCATGCTCCCTCTTTTTTAGGACCATTGTAATATGCTTGACCAATATATCCATCTCGAATATCCCACATATCACCTTCCCATACGATAGAATAATTTGCCTTCCTCTTAAATCCCTTATTCATCAAAAATTCTCCATTAGCATCAGTAACAGCCGTATGCGTTGTAAACCATCGTCTTGCTCTAACCTTGACACCTTCAAGAGGAATCTGACCATCAACAATATCATCATACGCCGTAATACGACCTGAAGGATACCAGGTGCTGTTGGATGACATCATGCCATTCTCGGGTATTTCTTCCTCCTCCAAATTGCCAGTAAGTCGCATAGATTCATTAACTAATGATTCTAAGGCATCATTGTATGAACTTGAACGGGTAGCACACATCTGCATTCCTTCCTCTACATCTAAATCCTCATCAGGAATAAACAGCCTTTCAATAATCTCATAATCGATATTTTGTGGTAGTGGAATAGTATTCCAAGAAACTGAATCAATAGAGGCATACTGATATGTAGGCAAAGAATCAGGGACCTCAGGATCATGATAAGACACTCTACCGCTCATTTCATAATCTAAAGGATATTCATACAACTCAAAATCAGAGTACAGAGCCTTAATATCCTGCAACTCCTCTTCATTGTCAGGTCTAAATCTTACATAGTAGTGAGTTGTAACAATATCCTCCTCCTCAATGCCAGCATCTGACATTTCAGGTTGAATATTGAGAAATGCTGTGCGCATATTATTAAGCGAATATGGATTATCGAGTCTTCTACCAAGTATAATTGGATCTCCGCCATATTGAATCGGAGGAAGATTTGGCATTGGAATTATAACCAAATCAGCCTCTTGTGTTATATCCTCATCAAATATTGTCTCTTGACATGATACTAAGCCGAACAAAGCGGCAACCAACAAATAGTATATCTTTTTCATAAAAAAAGCTTTAAGGTTTGTAATAAAGTATATAAAATGCTAATCTGTCTTTTGTTATCTATATATCCTTAATTCCGTACATATGAAAACACACTCCTTTCATTATTATATTTTTAATCCAACTTTATATTAATTCCCATCTTCCAAGTCCATACATATAGTCGCGTAGCTCCGACCTTGTAGCTATTCGAAAGTAACTATACCCTTCTGGCAGCGGGTGCCATAAACTATAATTACAATAATCGTGTGTCGAACTCTCTAAATATATTGTGCCATCCACCACATCGCTAATCACTCCTAAGAGTGTGTTTGGGTTGCGTAATTGTTCTCCTATAGCACTGAATAGGTACAACTCTCCAGCCACAAGAGACTCAATCGCCTTAATATCATTTAGCTTCTTCATCTTTTGCATTGTTTTGTAGTTTGTCAAAAAACAATGCGCGGCTCTTGACCAGCCAAACCAAGTCTTCCAATACTTACAACAAACCAATCAAGACCGCGCATAGCACGCCCTGACTGTCGCTTGTTGTTGATATTAAGTTGGAAGTTAGGTTTAACGGACAGCCTAAAAGTAATAATTATAGAACTATCCTAAAGCCCATACTAAAGTGTCGGGCTTTAGGATTATTAAAAGATTTTGGTTGTCTGATTATACCGAGAACTCTCCGTAGTAGTCGCCAATCACAGTGGAAATTGTAATGACATAGTGACCGTAATCATCAGATATATTGATTAGCGCATAACCAAAAGCCTCTACACTATCAACCCAAGACTCTCCAGTGTTTTCATTGATAACAAAAACTGTTGCCTCACCCAAGTCTTCTGTAAAATTAAGTGTAATTACACCATCCTCATAGAACGCTTCAATATCACATTCTACTACCTGACGAGGATGTGGTATTGGAATAGGAGGATTCAAAGGAATGGCATTTCCTGGTTTAGCTGTTTTAGGCGGATCACCAGCCATAGCTGCGAATGTCATAAATAGACACAATAGCATTAGTACACTCTTTTTCATATAAATTAATTTTGATTAGTAAATCTATATGCAAAATTAGTGTATCTCAATCTATCAGCAATAAAAATTACAGAAAAATATCATCCACTCGACCTGCATAACTATCTATAAATCAACTATTTACAAAAATGGAAGATTTCCACACAATGCCAATAGTCATAAGCTGTTGATTATCAGATAATTGTAATACAGCACAAGCAGAAAGTAATGTAATACGCTAATACACAAGATGTTACCTATAGATATTTCAAGAATAAATCTCTGTTTTTGCAGGTTGAATTACCTATTATAGATTTAATCTTCGACTTTTGTTTGTATAGTTTATTCTTATCGTAGCCCATAAACATACATATGGCATTAGTCGAAAAATCCGCATAGTAAAGACATACCAAACGATATTCAGTTTCTTTCAGAAATGGCAACTCAGCACGCAAAAGCGACATAATACCAGCTCGATATTGATTTACATACTTTTCAACAGCAATATAACCATTAGAGGCTTCTGCGAAGGTAGCAACATAGTTATCAATAGCAGATATAAGTTCTTTATGCTTATGCGATTTTGTGCTATCACTATAATAAGCCTCAAGCAATTCATCTATCTGATGGAGATTACGGCATATATTATCATTGATTTGATACTGCATCTTCAGTATAGCGCATCGTTTCTCCTCTGCATCCACCGAAAGACGCATGATTTTTTTATTTTTTTCGCGCAATTCGTTCTGGACACTATCAACCTGCTCCTTTAATATAGCGATAGTTTGTTGTTCTCTCTTTTTGACACTATATATATAATATGATATAACACATAGAGATATAATCATAAGTGCTATACTAAGTCTGTTGATAGTTTGACTTTTGTGATACATCGCTTCATTGTGCATCATATTGTTTTTATACAACTCAACTTCATATCTCAATACGGAATCAGTAATCATATTATATACATTATTATCTTGCATATCTATCATTAATGTATACCACACGATTGCCTCTTTATAGTCTTGTTGCAGGATAGAAATCCTATACTTAGTGTAATGAATAAACATCTGATCCACAATAGTTTGCCGTTCAGCTAAACATATTGTTTCTTCTGCGGACTTATAATCCCCATTATAGGCATAAAGAATTGCATTTATGCAGTGATAATAACATATACTGCGCGCATGAGAGGCTTCTAAATTGATTTGTTCAAGCACTCTCCGACAGTTATTGAAATCATCTATCTGCACATATACTAATGCTAATTCCGATAATACCATATTCAGCAATTTAGCATCGTCCAATTCAACAGCAAGGCCCTCCGCTATTGATAAATTATTGATAGCTTCATCATATAATCGCATTTTATTATACATTTGAGCTATCTCTAACTGAACATATGCCTTATGTAGAGGCAACTCTGCTATATCAAAGGCATCTTTTGCTTTAAGATACTGTGTGAGAGCATCATTAAATAGACATTCCGAACTATATATCTCACCTGTGGCACGATATACCAAACCTTGTAAGCGAGGATTGAAATACTTTTGGAGTGATTCTTCAGCTTTACTTAAACAAAATATAGCCTCAGACAAATTATTACTATTACGCATCACCAAGCCGTGCTGATACATAGCGCGGGCGCGCTCCTCGTGCTGGTCGCTGTAATAGTAGTAGTCGAAGAGTGGACGGGTGAGGCTATCGCAGTCCGAGTCTATCTGGTTGTGATACAGCGCCTCACTATAGACAAGGCGGTAGTGTGCCTTATCCTGCTTGCCCCTAACACGGCGCTCGTTGACCTGCTCGATAAGCATCAATGACGAGTCGGGGTGTTCCTCAGCCACAGACTCCGAGCGATTGATAAGCTCCAAGGTATGTTGCGGCGTGGTACAACCTACAGCCAAAAAGCAAATCGTGATTAGAAATATGCTATATAATCTCATGATAAACAACAACTCTTTTGCATCAAACAAAGGTAAGAAAAATCAAGGATTATAGCAAATGAGCAACATACAAAGCGCGCCAAAGTATGCCAAAGTGTAGTGCGGTATATCTCACTCGCACGCCTAAAAAGTAATTTCATTATGTTGTGAGTCTATTTGAGGCGGTTATAGTGGCATACCAACAAATTCTCATCATCGTCGTAGAGGTGCATGCCGCTACCCTCGCAGTACTGCCACATCTTGCAGTCGGCACACTTACCCTTCTTTGCCCACTCGCGGTTGCGGAATTTCTGGAAGCGGTTTTGCCACACATCCCAGAAGTTATCTTTGTAGATATTGCCCTGTGTGAAGTTTGCGCGCACGCTTGTACAACCCGATATGTCGCCATTCACGCGTATTGAGGCTATGCCTATACCTGCATAACACTCGTACGGATTTGTACGCACACGCATCTCGTAGCCACCAAGAAAGCCCTCACAGCTATAGGATGCTTCGATGCGTCCCTCCTTGCGGGTTTTGAGAATAAACTCCATCATCGCAGTATATTCCTCATCGCTAAGTTGCAGGCTCTTATCCTCTGCAGCACGACCTACCGGAAATATTGCAAACAATCGCCACTTGCGCACACCAAGCGATATAAGAAACTCTTTGAACTCCTCCAAACGAGGGAGTAGGGCTGGTGTAACGCAGGTCACAACATCCGATACAAGCTCCTTATCTGCCGAAATCATACGCACAGCCTCCACAGCACGCCTAAAACTCTCCTTATTCTGGCGAATATGGTAGTGATGCTCCTCGAAGCCATCGAGTGACACGGTTATAGAGTGAAGTCCTGAACGAATAAGTGAGTCAAGACGCTCGCGGCTTAGGGCAAGACCATTGGTCACCATACCCCAAGGATAACCACGGCGATAGAGGTTAATGCCTATCTGCTCCAAATCCTTGCGCACTAAGACCTCGCCGCCCGAAAGGATTATAAAGGTTTTATTAGGATTCACATGAGGTGTGATATCACGGTCGAGGACACGGAAGAAATCCTCCGCAGGCATATCCTTAAGTGCAGGGTTTACGGTGCAGTCGCTACCGCAATGGCGGCACTGCAGGTTACAGCGAAGAGTACATTCCCAAAAGAGGGTTGTTAGCTGATGCTCCTCGGTGCGTATTTTGTGTAGTTTTTTGAATAGTTTGAGTGCTATCCATTGGCGTAGTCCAAGGCGTTTTCCCATCTTATTTATCTATGTTTTTACCGATTTCAAGTATAGGGTCTGCGAGGTCGAATGAGCCATATAACTGCTCCGAGGCAGCACGGCAACCACCACGGCATCGCTCCCAAAGTTCGCACTGCTGACACCGCGCGGGGATATTATCAAAGTATCCAACCTCAGCCTCGCGCTTAAGTATTGCTGCCAACGACTCCTTATATATATTACCCATTACGCGGGGCGAGTGGTTGCAGAAGCGCACATCGCCACGATAGTTTATCGTTAGTGGGCGTGTGTTGAGGTCTGTGGTGCAGTGGCTAAATGATATGTTTGGATAGTCCTTAGGGTTAAGCAGACAGATAGGCGTACAGACACCATTATGGGCACGCATACCCAGCTCTCCGAGTTTACGGTTAGCACGACTAAAAGCATAGAGTAGCTCTTCGTGGCTAAGGTTTAGCTCCTCGGCATACTTGCGCCCTAAGCCTCCGATGTTGAAGCGGTTGAGCATAATGCGCTTTACACCCAACGAGGCGTATAGGTGTAGCGTAGGCTCTATATCTGCGATGTTTAGTCGGCTAAGGATAAATACAGGTGTCAGCCACTCAGGGTTTTGTGCAACTATGCGTTTAGCACTCGCCATAGCTCTATCCCACGACCCTTCGAGCATTGTGATGTGGTCGTGCTTTTGGCTAAGGTGCGAGAGGATAGGTATCTGTATTGTAGAGACACCAAGGTCTTTGAATATGGCAATATCATCCTCGCTTAGCAGCGTGCCATTAGTGAGCAAATTTACATTAGCCCCTTTGGCGCGAGCTATAAGAACTATGTCGTGTATGCGTGGCAGCAGCGTAGGCTCACCACCCGTAAGCGAGATACTTCCCACCCTCGCCTCTCTGAGTAAACGGCGCAGCGTACGGCGCGCCATACGAAAGCGGGGAGCCTCAACCTTGTACTCACTATCGCAACCCTTGAAGTGGTTGTAGCAAAACCTGCAACTCTGATTGCAAGCATCGGTAAGCTCGAAGATTATAAGACCTATATCTATTCTCTTCCGCGGCCAGAACATAACCCTCTCTGCTCTTAATTCTCCTCTTTAGCTACGATATTAAGGCCACAAAGACACTGAGGGTTGCGCTCTATTGAATCACTCTCCACCACCCAATATACAAATAGCAGAGCATCACCTACAAAGTCGCCAACATCAAGAGTAAACTCCTTTATGTTGCCTTCGCCCTCACCCATACTCTCTTGTATGTTACCAATTTCTGACACTTTAACCACAAACTTAGGGAGAGAAGATGTGTTGGTCTCATACCTAAACATCAATTTATCGCCATTACTCATGGTAAGAGGCAGTTCAATATCCTGATCTACAAAGTCAATATTGTATGTTGGCTCCACATATTCACTCTCTGGGGGAGCGGGATCGTAGCAAGATGTGATAATACCACCGCAACCTGTAGATGTGATAGCCATAATACTAAGCAAAGCACCGCCAAGGCGATACTTTAGGCGTGTGGCGCGCTTGCTACGACCAGCTGATAGCAAGTACCAAAGCGATACAGCAACAAACGCTACGCCAAGAACAATAAATAGTGATGCGCGTTTCATGGTATCTTAGTTTTAGATGTTAGTAATTATTGGTGCTTAGGGGCAGAGCCTACTCATTGACCTCCTCGTCAATGCGTGTAAGCTCAATATCGCCAAGCTCGATAACCTTAATCTCCTCCTCTGCCCAGCTCTGGTCGGTAGGTAGCTCTATTTGGTGGGGTTGAAACTCTCCGCCATTCAGCTCCCCATCATCATCAGAGAAGTATATATCAGCTAAGCGACCCACAACGCGGAACTCGCCAGACTTATTAGTATAGCTGCCCTGAATGTCGGTGCTTACATGGATGCCCTCAATAGGCTCACCCTCAGGGTCAACAACACGACCCGAAGCCTCAAAATTAGGATTAAACTCCGCATCATAAGGTGCGTAGCACGCCACACATGTTAGCGTCATGCCAAAAAGGGCAAACAAACGGGTTAATATCTTACCTAACATAGCTGCAAAGTGTTAGTGGTTACTCAATAAGAAAGTCTGGGCGACCGAAGTTGAAGCCTACGCCGATATAGAAGTTATAGGATGTAGCTTTTGGAGAGAGCATAGAGTCTATCTCACTCATTGTTGTAGGCTCAAAGTCTGTCGTATTTTTACGGCTACCTATATAGTCCATACCGATGAAGATGTTTATCGCGCGTGGGTGGATATTCACCGCAGCACCGAAGATACCCGGGGTATTGCCATTTAGGAATGTGTGACTCGCGGTGAAGGTCATCCAATTTGTTGGGCGCACATTAAACGATGTGGTAAACTCTGTTGCCACGGCACGACGGTAGAAGCGTGTATGTGACAAAGCACCTATTGCAAAGTGGTTGTCAAAGAAGTTATACTCCACACCGAGGTTTATATTTGTTGTAAGGCGTGTGGTATAGTCCGAGAAATTATCCTTCACCGTAAAATTAGTACCAGCAAGCAGGTCTGCAATGTTTGTGTGCCTATTCACTTCACAATTAAGCTCACCAGCCATTTGTGTATCAGCAGACCACCTTATAAAGCCCAAATCGGTAATTGCTGCCGATACCTTAAGTTTATCATCCAAGAGTCGCATCTCGGCACCAAGGTCGATAGCGCCACCAAAGCTGTGAAGGTTGCTCCAGACGAAATTCTGGGTATCATTCCAAATGATATCATCTGGAAGCTCCCCGTCATGATTTGAACTATCGTACTCGATAGAGTTGAATATCATATCGCCCGAAATAGAGTATTTATCATTATCAACATACATCTTGTTGATATCGACTTTGCCATTCTGCAAGCCCATAAGGAACTTTAAGCGCGCACCAATGGTGATATTCTCTCCAAGATGAAAGGCTACGCCAGCGTATGTCTCAAGATAGTTGTTTACATCTACAGTCATATTGTCTAAGTCGATGCTACTATCATAAGCACCCTTCAGCATCTTGTAATACTCTTTAGGCGTTGCACTGTTATAATCTATGCGAACATTTGCTCCAAAGTTAAAAAAGGTGCCATTAAGGGTGTAAAAACCTAATCCGATTATGTTTAAGTTGGATTTAATGTTCTGAACACACTTGTTTGGCAATTTGCTTAGGAACTCGCTTGCTGGCACCGATGGGTCCAAGGCGTGAATATAACTACCATTGTGCAAGTAGTTCATATTCTCGTATGAGTTATAGTTGCTGTAGTTACCTGCCGAAAAGCCAGAAATCAAAGGCAAGGCAATATAGCCACGCGTAGGCACCAATGCTGGGTTTAGCTCCGTACGAAAATATGAGCCTTCCATAAAGTATGAGCTCTTAAGTTGTGCCGATACTCTCTGAGTAAAAAACATCGCCACGAAAAGCAATACGGCACAAATAAATCTATTAGTTCTCATAACATACATATTATTTTCTCTTCAATACAACTCTACCCAAGTCTACAATTCCGCTACCCGAAAATCCATATTTATCAGGCACTGTAGGTGGTGCAACCATGCTTGTAATATCTATCGTTACACCCTCATACTCGCCGCGATTATACTCGCCATCTACATCTGTTATATATATGACAAATCTGCGACTTGGCTTAATATGGGCAAAAGCCTCTATCTTGCCAAGGTGATTGGAGTAGCCCTCACGACCATCAAACTTATCACCTTCTGGGTAGGCATAGATACCCTGAATAGGCACCCCCTCCTCGTCTACAATCTCAGCTGAGAAGTATAGACCGTAGTAATCCTCATTTATCTCATCACAACCTGCGAATAGGAGTGACGCAATACCCGCCAATAGCAGTGTCAATCCTCTCATAGCCCCTCCTTTGCTGTATTATCCTCCTCAGCGGTCTCGGACTTGAGTTTAAGTGTTACATCTCCAAGCTCTGCTTTGAAGGTACCCTGATACCAATCACCCGAACCCCTCTTTGTTTGTCGCACCTTGTCACTTATATCCAACTCCAAACTCTCGAACTCGCCGCCGTTATACTCACCATCGATATCCTCAAACACCACATTATACTGCCGTCCCGGCCATATATAACTACCATACGCCTCAATATTGCCAAGATAGTCCGATATACCTGTCTTATCATCGAAATGCTCACCATAGCTTGTGCGCACCTCGATACCCTGTATTGGCTCTCCCGCCTCATCCACAACGCGTGCCGAAAGAGAAAACTCCACATGGGGTGTTCCATACATCGCCACGGGAATACAGCTTGCTACGCTAATTCCGAGTAGGCCCAATAGGTAGTTAAGCAGGCGTCTCATAGCCCCAATCTTTATATTAAGTGTTAGGTCGTATTAGTATGCTGCGCAACCGTGGTCATCACCCCAGCAGATACGGCAATCGGTGAAGAGACCATCATCAACTTTTACCTTATCACCCTCCTCGGTCTCAGCCTCAAAGCGGAACTCGCCGCTGAAAAGGAAACCTCCAGAGTGAGCCTTCTTGTTGGTAAACACAATCCAGCCATTCACTGCATTATAGGTTGTGGTTACGAACACATCATCCTTTCGATCAACAATATCAAGGCTCGCACGATGCTCTCCAGGCAGATAGAGTGAGTATACCTTACCTATCTCCAAAGTACCCGGTATCTTGCTCCAATCAAAACGCAAAAGAACATAATCACCACTCTTAGCATTGATTGTACGCTCAAAATTAAAGCTAAAAGTATCATCCTCATGTATGGTAATCTGTGGGTGGTCATTACGCTGGTATGTGCCAGAGTTGCTCTCAAACAACTTGTTGTCGAAACCCTTATAGGAGCCTGTCAAACTTGCCGATACAGAGGACTCCTTGCTCACACCCAAAAACTGAGCCACATCTTTCTCTGTACACGATGCTGCTACGAGTGCAACTGCTACAATAGCAGAAAATATCCGAATAATCCTTTTCATACGACACTGCATATTATGAGTCCATAACTAATTTATCTCCTCCTCTGGTCTTGGCTCATCCTCAACCTTAAGAATCTCAACAAAGAAACGCTCTGTGGTTGCTCGCGTTGCCTCAGAGAGTAGATTAACCTCTCTTAAGTTCTGATAGTTGATGTAGACAATACCCCTGCCTTCATATCTGCCGACATTGAGCGTGATATCCATAGAACCATCGCCACGCTTCAAACTAAACTTATCCTGCTGGAGTATCTCTTCGTTATCTACATCTTTGATAACAACCTCTGCATCTGTTGCAAACTCACAATAGTAGTCAAGCGACAAGACATCACCATTGCGCACTTCAGCATCACGATATTGTTGCGAGATAATCACAACATTCTGCAATGACCCACTCTCCTTCATACATCCTGTAGATAACAAGGCAGAGACGACCATGCAAGCCCAAATAAAGAAACCTCTCTTTTTCATAACTCCGTTATATCAGATTTGTTGGGGATATACATTTGCACAAAAATATAAATATTTTTTCAATTCTGCAAATCCATAACAGGATTAACCCTGTCAAAGGTACCATATAGCGCCCGTCCAATACCCCAATAGAGGGTAGATTTCCCCTAAAGGAGAAATCCGCCATCATAGGGTCTTCTTGAGTTTCATTACAACCTGACCCAAATCCACATTGGCATATCCTGTGGTTGATACCTCAGAAACCTTATCGGTTATATCAATGCTAATACTCTCAAACTCACCGAGATTGTACTCGCCGTCAATATCCTCAAAGTGTATTATAAACTTTCCACCAACAGAGCGTATATTGTCGTAAGTCGAGATATTGCCGAGGTAGTCAGAGTAACCCTCTCTGCCCCTAAATTCGTCACCCTCAGGGTAGGCATGAATGCCCTGTATAGGCTCACCCGCCTCGTTGACTACAACAGCCTTAAGGTTGATATTGTAGTTGGTCTCGACAATCGGATCGTTCTGGTCATCTTCACCCTTTAGTTTGAGCGTAACATCGCCCAACTCAGCCTTGTAGCCACCACTGTACCAACTGCCATCACCCTGCTCAACTTGCATAACCTTTTCGGTGATATCAAGGGTTAACTTGGCATACTCACCACCATTAGCCTCTCCATCTATATCATTGAATATCACCTCATACTGGTTGCCGGGGAAACCAAAGTGCGTGTAAGCCTCTATAATGCCCTGATAATTAGAAAAACCTGTCTTATCATCAAACGGCACCCCACCCTTCGTTGTCGCCTCAATACCCTGAATAGGGTTACCCGCCTGATCAACAACACGCGCCGAAAGATGAAACTCTACGGTAGGCGTGCCATACATGCAAACTTCGCCACCACCGGGCTTGTCCAGATACTCACACCCCTGCACTCCAAATCCAAGAAGTGCCATGAGATAGTATATTAAGCGTTTCATAATGAAAAAAATTTAATATCAAATATAATATCTGCTCTCAAAGTTATGTAATAAAATTAATATAAGCAAGAAGTTGACTAAAAATGTATCCTTGGTATCATTAGAGACTCCCTCTACAGCCATCTTTCTGCAACAAACAACCCCTCAAGTGTTGAAAACTCGCTACTAAATTCGTATCTTTGTAGTCGAATAGAGAGAAAATGTTACATCGCTTCAAACGAGATATATCAAACATCGAGCCTCCAAAGCTCTTCACATGGCCATTCCACTATGTGCCGCATCCTCTCTCGCTTATAGCGGCAGAGGAGCTACAGCAATACCTCGCTTCGCGCCAAGATTGGAGCGAGGAGATAGCTCTCGGCAAGATGTTTGGCGTGCTTGTGGTGGAAGATAGGAGTGGAGAGTTAGGCTTCCTTGCCGCTTTTTCTGGAAATATGGCATCGAGCAACAACCATGAATACTTCGTTCCTGCGGTCTACGACATGTTGCAACCTGAGGAGTTCTTCCGCCGTGAAGAGCGTGAGATATCGGCTATAAATCAGCGCATTGCAGAGCTTACACAGGGCAAATCCTATACCTTGGCAAAGCATAACCTCGAAGCAACAAAGTTCGATGCTGAGCGCAGATTAGAAGAGCGTAAGCAGCAACTTACAGAGCGTAAAATGGAACGCCATAAAAGGCGTAATGAGGGTGAGGATAACGCTACGCTTATACTTGAGAGCCAGCGCGATAATGCCGATATGCAACGCCTCAAACGAGAACTCAAAGCCACCATTGCCCAAAGTCAGGCGCAGTTTGAGGCTCTCAACCAAGAGGTTGCCATGCTAAAGCAAGAGCGCAGTCAACGCTCCGCGGCGCTGCAAAATCAACTATTTGAGCAGTTTCGTATGGTTAATGCTCGTGGCGAGGTTAAGAATCTATGCGAACTGTTTGCCCCTACACCCCAGCGCATTCCGCCCGCAGGAGCAGGTGAGTGTGCAGCACCCAAACTTCTGCAATATGCCTATCTCAACGGCTACAAACCAATAGCCATGGCTGAGTTCTGGCAAGGGGCATCACCACGCGGCGAGGTGCGCCACCACGGTGCTTTCTATCCTGCATGTATAGGAAAGTGTAAGCCAATACTTATGCACATGCTTGAGGGTCTTCAGGTTGAGCCTAATCCACTCGAGAGTATTAAACCAACAGAGCCATGTATATTATTAGAAGACAACTACTTAGTTGTCGTTAATAAGCCATGTGGCATGCTCTCTGTAGAGGGTAAGTCGGGTGTTAGAAGTGTAGAGCAGTGGGCAAGGGAGCGATACCCCGAAATAGACTCGCCAATGATTGTTCATCGCCTCGACCAATCAACTTCGGGAATACTCCTTCTTGCCAAAGACAAAGATACTCATAAGGCTCTCCAAGAGCAGTTTATAAAGCACACTATATCAAAGTGCTACACCGCTGTTGTTGAGGGAGTTATAACACCTAAGCAGGGCAGAATAGAGCTACCCATGCGCCTTGACTACGACAACCGCCCTCGCCAGATGGTAGCAGCAGACGGCAAGCCTGCAGTGACAGAGTACAAGGTACTTAATTACGAAGATAATCGTACACGCATAATATTCTATCCTATAACGGGTCGTACACATCAGTTGCGCCTCCACTCAGCTCACAGCGAGGGACTTAACGCACCTATCGTAGGTGATAATATCTACGGCAGAGAGTGCAATACCGACCTACAAAATGGTCATAGACTCCTTCTGCACGCCTCGCGATTGGAGTTCACACATCCTGCAACAGAGCAGAGAATAACCATAGACTGTCCACCAGAGTTTTAGGCGAAACGAGAGGCTGAAAGCATATTATCCATCATTGAAATAACTTGTTTGATAAAATCCAAAACAGTGTCTAAATCCCTAAAACTTTGCATCTGCTTATTATAAAATTTTATACCTTTGCGTAACTAAACAACCGAACATAATGAAAACAACTCTCAAATATAGCCGCAGAGAGGCACACGAGGTGTGCTTCGGAGGTGTCAAGATTGGTGGTGGCAATCCTATAGTTGTGCAGTCGATGACCAACACCCCAACAGCCGATGTTGAGCTTAGCGTGGCACAGACCAAGCGCATTGCAGAGGCAGGTGCCGAGATTGTACGCCTCACAGCGCAGGGCAAAAAGGAGGGAGAGGCTCTTGCGCCCATTATGCAGCGCCTTCACACTGAGGGTGTTAAGGCGGCTATAGTTGCCGATATACACTTCACCCCTGAAATTGCCATGATTGCAGCCGAGGCGGTGGATAAGGTGCGTATAAACCCTGGTAACTTCCGCACTTCAAATGGCGAATTACAGCGTCTTATAGAGATATGTCGTAGGCGTGGCGTGGCGCTACGCATAGGCGTAAATCATGGCTCACTTGCCAAGCGCATATTTGATGAGTATGGCGACACCCCAGAGGGTATGGTGGCTTCGGCAATGGAGTTTCTACAGATGTGCCGAGAGGCTGATTTCCACGATGTAGTGGTCTCTATGAAGTCGAGCAACACGCGCGTCATGGTACACGCCTACCGTCTGCTTGTCGAGGCTATGGAGCGCGAGGGTATGACCTATCCTCTCCACTTGGGCGTTACCGAGGCGGGTAATGGCATTGAGGGGCGCATAAAGAGTGGTGTGGGCATAGGCGCACTCCTTGCCGATGGTATTGGTGATACTCTGCGCGTATCGCTCACCGAAGACCCTGAGAACGAGGTGCCTGTGGGTCGCATCATTGTCGACTACTTTGCTAAGCGCGAAGGGGAGTTTGAGGTAGATAACATAGATGCCTACTCGCCTACATCATTCTGCCCACGCACCACAGCTAAACCTATTATACACAGCGAGATAACATCCGAATATGCGGTCATAGAGGCTACATCTATGAACCCTACACATGAGTGGCGAGCTGCCATCCTTAACCGCGAGGATTGCACGCCTGTAGTTCTCCGCCGCCGCTACGAGGAGAGTAACAAGGAGCGAGTTGCAATCTACGCCGCAATAGATATGGGTCAACTGCTTATAGATGGTCTTGCCGATGGTGTATGGATCGATGCTCCGGCACTGAGCGATAAGGAGATAGAGGATATTGAATTGATGCTGTTGCAGGCTTCTCGCCTACGCTTCTCGCGCACCGAGTATATCGCCTGCCCAAGTTGTGGTCGCACGCTCTACGATATACAATCAACCTTAGCAAAGATTAAGGAGCGCACCTCACATCTCAAAGACCTAAAAATCGGTGTCATGGGTTGTATAGTGAATGGCCCTGGTGAGATGGCAGATGCCGACTACGGCTATGTAGGCTCATCACCAGAGCATATCACCCTCTATCGAGGTCGTGAGATTGTGGAGCGTAATATCCACCAAAGCGAAGCTCTTGACCACCTTATCGAGATTATCAAGCGTGACGGTCGCTGGCATGACCCCAAGTAGAGAGTATGGCGTTGAAATCTTATAAGGCTCGTGGCGTGGTGCTTAACACCATTAAGTATGGCGATAAGGGAGTCATTGTAAATATGCTCACCGATGTTGCTGGTCGCCAAAGCTATATGGTTCAGGGCATACGCCCCACGGCTAAGGGGTCAAAGATGGCACTCCTGCAGCCAATGTTTGCCGTTGAGTTTGAGGGTCTTACATCATCAAAAATGACGATGCACCGCATGAAGGATTTGGTGCCGGGTATGGTGCTTCAAAATACACCCTTCGATGTGCGTAAATCAACTATGGCACTCTTTATGGCGGAGGTGTTATATCGCCTTGTCAAGGATAGCGAGCCAGCCCACGAACTCTTTGAATTTGTATGGGCTTCGGTGGGAGCCTTGGATGCCATGGAGGAGGGTATCGCAAACTTTCACCTGTGGTTTCTTGCCAACCTAAGCCGCCCTTTGGGCTTCTCGCCCGATAATGAGTATAGGGATGGTGCGTGGTTTGATATTCGTGATGGTCACTTCACCCCCCACGCCCTCATCCCCAGCATGGCACTAACGCCCGAAAATGCCCGCATCCTCCACGACATGTTGGAGTGCGATGTACGCTACTTAGGCGAGATAGGTCTCAACCGCAATGAGCGCGTGGAGTTTCTTGACTCTATGCTCCGCTACTACGCCTTCCATCTCGACGCTATCCACTCTGTAGAGTCACTTAGAATTCTTCGAGAGGTGTTCTAAAAACAGAGCTCTTAAGCCGAAAACAGAGAAGTATGGTATGTGTCGCATCGATTATATGGATGTTTCATAAATTAGTAAATTTGTTGTTTGCTACTAACAAAATCTATTTCGGCTGCTTTTGAACTTTTTTGGCAGCTTTCTCATCACGACCTAATTTATAAAACCTCTCTATATTATAAACAAGCGTTGCAGACACCACACTTTTCAACTATTTGTTTTCACTTTTGAGTTTGTTTTTGTACCTTTGTAGAAACTTATTGCGTGATATGAATAATAACACAGTTATACGATTGTGGGCTATTGTGGCGTTAATACTATGCGCCATGGTAACGACAACAAGCGTAAATGCCGAAGAGCCATACAGTAATGCTGTGAAAATTACATTCCTATCGTGGTCGACAGGAAGCACAAAGATATCCTACGAGCGAGCATTCCCAGAGATAAGGCAGAGCTCAGAGATTTGTAGTAGCCTTATCTCGGCAGGATATGATAAATATCAGAACAACCCGTTAGGTTTCACACTGCGCTACAGCCATAAGTTCTTTGTAGGTAATTACGATGTTAAAAAACCTCTGCAGGGAGCATATCTTCGTCCCGAAATTATATACTCGGACTACGAATATACCCACTCCGTAACCGCAGAGCGTACGCCAGCTCGTATGTGCGCCCTACTTGCTACTGTGGGATATCAACACTGCTTTGGGCGCTTTGTTGTAGATGGCTGGGTTGGTGGTGGCTATGCCTTTGGTAGGGCTTCAGAAACGGGTTATCACCATGGTTTCCAACTATGGAAATGGCTCGGTAAGCGCAATGACAACATAGCACTAAGTTTCAGTATTAGAATAGGTTATATTTGGTAAAAAATATTATTATGGATTTTCTAAAGACTCTCGGAGCATCATTGCTCGCATGGATCATTGGTTTTGGTCTTCTCATATTTGGTACCATAGCTATCATTGTTGGTGCTGTAGTATCTATGGTACCTGAGGATAAAGTTACCACATCGGGTGATAGTGTCCTCTACTTCAATCTCAGCAGCCCTATTATCGACTCCCCTATGACATCGATATTCTCATCTTTTGAGTACTCTATCGATGGTGAGGAGCCTGTGACAATGCTACAATCTTTAGCAGCCTTGGAGCGCGCCGCAGAGGATGATAACATCAAGGGTATCTGCATAAACATAAGTGGTGATAGCACCCCATCTTTGGCAAATATTGAAGAGTTGCGCTTAGCCTTGCTAAAGTTTAAGCAATCGGGCAAATTCATCGTAGCATTTGATGATGCCTATACTCAGTCGGAGTACTATCTAAGCAGTGTTGCCGATAAGATTATCATCAACCCTGAGGGTAGTCTTGAATGGCGTGGTGCGGGCATGAGTAGCACCTTCTATAAGAATATGCTCGACAAACTTGACATAAGTGTGTATATATTCCGACCTACAGCGTGCAAGTATAAGAGTGCTGTTGAGCCATTCTTCCTCACAAAGATGTCCGAGGCTAACCGTAAGCAGTGCGAGGAGCTTGTAAACTCTCTCTGGAATAGCATCTGTGAGGATGTATCACAAAGTCGTGGTATTGAGGTTGCAAAGTTGAAGAACTACGCAAATAATCTATCTATAGTCTTCCCTGAAGATGCTCTAAGTGCAGGTATGGTAGATATGATTGCCTACGAAGATGGTCTCTACGAATTGTACAAGGAGTATGGTGTTAAGGAGAATAGCCTTGGCTTGGTCAACACTATATCATTTGGTAAGTATGTTCAGAGTCTTGGTTTGACAAACTACACATCTACAACCAGCAGTAACAACTACTCACAAATATCTTCACCTATGGTTGCTATCATCTATGCGGATGGTCAGATTGTGGATGGTAATGCTTATGAGGATGGCTCAGTTTACGGTACACGCCTTGCGCATGAGTTACGCGCCGCACGCTTAGATGACAAGACAAAGGCTGTTGTTGTAAGAGTTAACTCACCGGGTGGCTCTGCCCTCGCATCGGAGGTTGCATGGCATGAAATGTCACTTCTACAGCAGGCTAAGCCTGTGGTTATATCTATGGGTGATATGGCAGCGAGTGGTGGCTACTACATATCAGCACCTGCAGACTACATCTTTGCTGACCGCTCAACACTCACAGGCTCAATAGGTGTCTTTGGTATAGTTCCAAAATTGGGAGGTATGTTTGAGAAGAAGCTCGGTATAACCTTCGACTCGGCAGCCACATCTCCATCGGCAGCGGGTCTTATCGGCATCGAGCCTCTATCTAAGGAGGAGTGTAACTTCTTTAACAAAAGTATCGATAGAGTATACACTACATTTGTAAACCATGTAGCCGAAGGTCGTAACCTCGAAACAGATTATGTATATACCATTGCCGAGGGTCGTGTATGGAGCGGCGCTATGGCTAAGGAGATAGGTCTTGTGGATGAGATTGGAGGCATCAACATGGCTATTGCCAAGGCTGCTGAGATGGCAGATATAGTTGCTGATTTCAAGATTTACGAGTTTGTGGCACCTTTAACACCTTTTGAGGAGTGGATAAACTCTATGAGTATGGTATACGCTAAAAAGTGGGGTGTTGACTATAATATCTTTGGCGATGAAATTCGCAATATTATCAGCGAGCTGCCTATTATCACCTCTATGGATGGTATTAAGACTCAGCTATACGGTGATTTGAAGATTGAATTTTAACTAAACAAGTAGCTTGTTTACTAATTTATAGAACATTCTATAATCTATACTAAGCAAGAACAAACATTAAACTCTTATATATAATGAACGAACAGTTAGAGGCACTACTACGCCAGATTATACACCCAGAGACGGAGCATAATATTGTTGATAGTGGCTTTGTAGATCGCGCAGATATGGGCGATGATGGCTCGGTGGCTATCACACTCCGCTTTCAGAAAGCACGCGACCCATTTGCACAGAAGATTAAGCGACAAGTTGAGGAGTTGATGAGGAGTACCTTTCCAAATAATCAGGTTATGGTCATCATCCGCGAAGCAGCACCTAAGCCACGCCGTCAGGAGAACCCAACAACAACATCAGATATATGTCGTGTTATAGCCATAGCATCGGGTAAGGGTGGCGTTGGTAAATCTACAGTCACCGCAAACCTTGCAGTTGCTCTACGCCAAAGAGGCTATAATGTGGGTATTATAGATGCAGATATCTATGGTCCTTCACAGACCAAGATGTTTGGTGTTGAGGGTTATATCCCAGAGGGTGAGCGCGATGAAAATGGACACGACTTTATGATACCCGCACAATCTTATGGTATTAAGGTGATGTCTATCGGCTTTTTTATACGCCCTACGGATGCTCTTATGTGGCGTGGCGGTATGGCAGTGAATGCACTTCATCAGCTTATACACCAGACACGCTGGGGTAAGCTTGACTACTTATTAATAGATCTTCCTCCGGGAACAGGCGATATACACCTCTCTATCATCAAAGAGCTAACCATATCGGGTGCTGTTATTGTCTCTACACCTCAGCAGATTGCCGTAGCGGATGTTGTCCGTGGTGTAGAGATGTTCCGTCACGAGGCTGTGAATATCCCTGTGCTGGGTATTGTTGAGAATATGGCGTGGTTTACTCCAGAGGAGTTGCCTAATAACCGCTACTATATCTTTGGTAAGGGTGGAGCAAGACGATATGCCGAGGAGGTTGGTGTTGAGCTTCTTGGTGAAGTACCTATCATTCAGTCAATCATGGAGGGTGGTGACGAGGGTCGTCCTGCTGGTAACTTCGATTCTCGCGTTGAGGAGTACTATGCTGAAATAGCAGCAAAGATTGTTGATAAACTCCCTGCAGATTGTTAATATGTAGGTTGAAAAATATTAAGCAATTTTTGAAAAATAGATTTGCAACTTTAGAGATGGTCGTTGTATATACGACCATCTCTTTTTTGCAAGTAAAAAGAATAAATTTTATATCAACACTCTTTTTTAATATTTCTTTGTGATTATAAACTATCAATGTTAATTAAATAATATAGTAAATATGTTAA
>JAFXBB010000125.1 GCA_017521945.1 Alistipes sp.
GCTACTTTTGTGTCAATAGGCTGCATCTGCAACCTCTCTAATCAAATAGCGAGTCTCTTGCCTCGCGTTTTGGAAGTACGATGTTCAAGATTGCCTCGGCGCACTTTTCTGGCTCCTCGATAAAGCCCATGTGGCCAGACTCCTCAAGCCATAGAACTGTGGCATTAGGGTCCTCGGCAATCATCTCTTCGGCAATATCGTTTGGAATATAGTGGTCGTGACGGCCAAAGATAAAGAGGTGTGGGATACCGCTATCACAAAGCTCCTTGCCACGGCTCTTGCGCTCAATCATACCTCCGAGTATGGCGATAACACCCTCATCCTCAGTAATAAGTATCAACTCACGAAGATCCTCGATATAGTCATTGAAGCGCTTTATGTTCTGTGGCGCAAAGCCTGCATGGGGTACTAAGCGTGCCAAGGTATTCTTCTTGCCCGCCTTGATAAGCTCAATCTCCCTACGGCGGCGGTCGCACTTCTCCTCGCTATCGGCTGATGTTGTGGAGCTAAGAAGCACTATAGAGTCGAGCCTATCTCTATACTTGTCGAGCATTGCCAGTGACACATATCCACCCATGGAGTGACCCACAACAGAGTAGTGTTCAATGCCCAAGGCCTCCATAGCGAGGGCTACACACTCGGCGAGGTACTCCATAGTGTGTGTCTGGCTGGTGACCATAGATACACCATGACCCGGAAGATCAACGGTGACAACGCGAACGCTACCCTTTAGAAGTTCTACAAACTCATCCCATACAAGCATAGACTCCAAGTAGCCGTGTAGCAGCACTACACACCTATCTCCGCGCTCCGTATCGGCAATATGCATTGGGGTACTACCCGCCATTATAAACTTTTCGACCATAGTCCAACATTATTAGGTGTTACAATATTACGAAAAATCCGCTATATTTCCAAACCTTAGACCCAAAAATCAAAAGATAAGCACCATAATTTTGTGAAAGCAGAAATATTTTGTAACTTTGGACGAATATGTGTAAGTAGAGATTTATGGAGTTTATCAAGTGCCACGGATCGGGTAACGATTTTATACTTATTGATGCCACGCAAGGTGGTTTGCTCGGCTATGAGGAGTGGAGCGACTTCGCGCGTAAGGCTTGTTGTCGCGCTACGGGCATTGGCAGTGATGGTCTGTTGCTGCTTGTGCGCCACGATGACGGGGTCTATGGCATGGATATGCTCAACCCTGACGGCACACGCGCAGAGATGTGTGGAAACGGTATTCGCTGTGTTGCACGCCTTGCTTCGGAACTTGGCTATCAAACAGGTGGGGTGTTGCGCTCAGGAGGCAGGGATTATGCTATAGGCGAGGTGGAGCCTATGGATGGCGTACCAGCCTTTGGCGTAGATATTCCTATCCATCTCTGGTCAAAGGATTTCGCCTTCTATGGTGAGAATGAGCGTTTTGTGGCAAGAAAGATTGAGGCTTTGGACTCGGTGTTGGAGTTTACGGCACTTAGTTTGGGTAATCCTCATATTGTGGCTGAGGTCGCGAAGATATCTTTGGAGCATCTGACAAGGCTTGGTGAACGCGTCATAGAGCTACATGAGTTGTTTCCCAATGGTGTAAATGTGTCGCTTTATGAGTGTCGTTCGGGGAGCGAGATATTCGTTGCTACATACGAGCGCGGCGCGGGCTTAACGCTATCGTGTGGTACGGCGATGACAGCCTCAGCAACAGCTGTAGCATTGCGCGACAGGGTTGTAGCAGGTGAGCGTATTGAGGTTAGAAACCGTGGCGGCAGGGTATTCTGCACAACGAAGCTTGGCGATAGGATAGTAACACGCTTGGAGGGTAATGCCACCTTCGAGTGGAGAGGTGAGGCGTGGTTTGAGGATGGTAAGTTTGGTTTTGAGCGTAGATAGGGCGTATGAAGAGAGTGATATATAGATACTTAGCGGTTATGGTGGTGGCTATTATGGCCTTCTCCTGCAATGTTACGCGTAATCTGTCGGATGGTGAGTATCTGCTCTCGGAGGTTAAGATTGAGGGAGATAGGAGCGTGCCACGCAAGGATAGAGTTACAGTCGAGAAGGAGCGATATATCCGTCAGTTGCCCAATAAGCGATTTCTGGGTCTGTACTTTAATGTTTGGATGTATGAAAATGCCAACAGTATCAAGAACAAGCGAGTACATAACTTTATGCGCAAAAAAAGCGAGGCCCCTGTGTTGATGGACTCAGCGCTTACCGAACGCTCGGTGCAGAATGTAAAGACATATCTCAGTACGCGCGGCTACTTCTCTGCACAGGTGGGATATGAGGTGGATACTACAGATTTTCGTCGCCACAGAGCTAAGCTCAGATATACTATTAAGCAGGGACCTGCAACACGAATAGACTCTATATCATACGATTTTAGGGATACATCGCTTCGTTATGTGATACTCGCCGATTCGGTACACTCCTTGCTTGCTAAGGGGGAGATATTAGATGAGTCGGTGCTTGAGCAGGAGCGTAACCGTATAGCCGCTATGCTTAATGATAGGGGTTACTATAACTTTACGGCAAATAGCATCTCCTATTTGGTCGATACCATAGGTAGAGGATTGAATGCCTCGGTATGTATGGTTGTGCAGCCTATGATTGTGGGGTATAATGATGAAGACGAACCGATATGGGAGGATCATTCGGTGTACAAGCTTCGGAATATTAATGTATACCCGACATACGATCCTATGTTGCGTTCAACAATGGGTTTAGCACCTGAGGCTCATGTCGACACAACGCGCTTTATAGGTCTAAATATAATCCGAGATCTAAACTCTCCATCGCAACTTAGGAGTATAGTGTTGCGACGAAACATATATTTTAACCCTGATCGTCTGTATAATGCTTCGGCAGTGGTGCATACCCAAAAGGAGCTAACATCGTTGGGATTCTTCCGTAACGCAAAGATATCCTTTAGGACAGTAGATAATCTAAGCCAGATAGTCACAGATAGTCTCGATATTGGCGATACCAGACACTACTACAATGTGTGTGAGCGTTATCTTGATTGTGATATCTATGCCACTCCGGCACTTAAGCAGAGCGTAAAGGCTGAGATAGAGGGTTCTACTACCTCAACATTTACGGGTCTGAGTTTTACGCTTGGATACTCCAATAGGAATGTTTTTCGTGGCGCGGAGTCTTTTGATGTATCCACTCGTTTTGGTTTTGAGTTTATGCGAGCCAGAGATGTGGAAAAGCGCGGTGCGCAGGAGATTGGTATCAGCATGGGTCTTGCCTTCCCACGCTTTCTATTGCCGTTCCGTAGCACTCCGGGTCTGAATATAGCTAAGCCACGAACACGCTTTGAGTTTGCTTTCGACTACCAGAATCGTCCATATTATAGTCGTAATATCTTCACAACCCGATTGGCATATAGCTGGCAGCATGGTAGTCGTGCCTCTGTGGTACTACGACCTGTGGATATCAACTGGATTAGTGTGCAGAGTATCGATGAGACCTTCCTAAAGGATATGGATAACCAATATTTGAAGACCTCATTCGAGTCGCAGCTCAATGCTGGTATGTCGCTATCGTGGATATATAACACTCAGCGTTCGGACTTCGATCAGAATGTGACTATCATACGAGCCAACCTTGAGTCTGTGGGAAATGTATTACAGGGTCTTAGTACGCTCTTTACCGGAACGCTGTCCGATAATCAGTATCACACCATATTCGGAGTGCGTTATGCGCAGTATGTTCGAGGTGAGGCGAGTATAAGCCACAAGATAGACCTTGGTGATAAGATGGCATTGGCTGGTCGCTTCTTCAGCGGTGTGGGCGTAACATACGGAAACTCTAAGGGTCGTTCTATACCATTCGATCGTATGTTCTATTGTGGTGGTGCCAACTCCATGCGTGGTTGGATACCTCGCACTTTGGGCCCAGGTAATATGCCAGAGCTACATGATGTGACCTATCCATCGCAGGTGGGTGATGTGCGTTTGGAGGCAAATATTGAGTATCGTTTCCCTATATGGTGGATATTAAATGGTGCGATATTCTTCGACTTGGGTAATGTGTGGTATCTGCGCGATATAGAGGATAGTAATCCAGAGGAGGTATTCCACTTCAACAGCTTCTATAAGCAGTTGGGTTTCAATACGGGTTTTGGACTACGACTTAACCTTAATTCTGTAATTATTCGCTTTGATCTTGGTATGCAGATACATAATCCAGATCGTCCTGAGGGCGAGCGTTGGATAAAGAAGTATAACAGAAACACTACTGCGCTTAATTTCTCTGTGGGCTATCCATTCTAAAAGACATCTATACTACTGCTATGAAAAGGTTTTTTTTATCATTGTTGGCATCTCTATTGATTGCATTTGGTTGTAAGGATTCTAAGGAGCCTGTCACTCCTACCATTGATCCGCTTGCAGATTTTAGGATTGAGGTTTATGATGTTACTACAACCTCTGTCCGATTTCGCATTACGCCAAACGATACACAGATGCGCTATGTGGCGATGATGACCCCAAAGAGCTATTTCGATAGTTTTGGTAGTGATGATGAGTATATCAATGATGATCTTTTGTGGTTTGAGGAGAAGATGTACGATGAGGGTATATCTGCAGAAGAGTTCTACTCAAGAGAGCTTAAGCAGGGTGTTATGGAGGATACTCAGGGGGACCTTACGCCCGAAACATCGTACTATGTATATGCCTATGGTATGAACCTTAATGGTCTTGTAATAACTCCGCTATATAAGATGGAGTTTACGACTAAGAGCGTTGATATTGAGGAACTAAACTTCCAGATTGAGGTGTCAGAGGTTGATTATTCGAGCGCTCTTATCACCGTAACGCCCGATAGAGATGATGCCTATTACTTTGTAAATGCCTTTAGTGAAGAGGAGTATCAGGAGTGGGGTGGTGATGCTCAGGCCTTTGCAAATCAGCTCATTGCGCTACGCGACTACTACTTTGCCAAGGGAGCTACGGTGGAGCAGATGGTTGCCAATCTTGGTTTTGTGGGTAAGCAGAGTCTCAGGGTTGATGACCTCAAGGCAGGTGTTAAGTATTATGCCTATGCTATAGGTATAAACGCCGATTTTTTGGCATGTAGCCATGCTACGGCTGATGTTTTTTATACGCTAAGTGCTGAGCAGGTAGACCTTAGCTTCGATGTTGATATTAGGGATGTTAAGTATGACCGTATATCGGGTAGTGTGACGCCATCAAGCGATGAGCATAGCTATATATGTGCCGTTCAGAGTGCCAATGTAAAGGATTGGTATCGCACCGACGAGGAGTTTATGGATGCCATTATTTCGGATATTAAGTATTGGCAGGGTGGTGTTGATAAAGCGCTTCGACGAGGAGCTATATCGTTGGATAATATCGGAGGTATTGCCCCTGCAAATGACTATCTGCTTGTATGTTTCGGCTTCGATGGCGCGGTAACAACACCTCTCTACACCTATCCATTCTCTACGCCTATCGCTGAGGGTGATCCTCAGACGCTCACTATCGAGTTGTCTGTATCGAATATTACATATAACTCCGTGAATGTTACTACAGACCCTTCGGAGGGTGTCTACTACTTCGCATCTTATGTCGAGAGTCAGAGCTTTGATGCTGCGGTGCGTAGGCTTGGTACGGAGGATCGTGCCATTGCTCACTTTGCCAATGCAGATATAGACTATGGTGCAGAGTTCTTCTATTGCTCGCGTGCCGAGTATCTCTCTGATGTTGGTGCCACGCTTGGTCGTTATACCCATCTCTTCAACCAGCTTACCCCCGATACGGAGTATATAGCCTTTGCTATTGCTGTGGATATCTCAACAGGTGAGTTGGCCTCGGAGCGAGGGTTCTTAAGCGAGCCATTTACCACCGCGCAGAAGATTGTGAGTACCGCCAAGGTGGAGTTCCTCTTTGGCAACTACTACGATGGCACTGAACTCGCCGAACTTGACCCTTCGAATTTTCTCAGATGTAAGGGCTTGGTTGTATTGCCATACACTATTAAGGTGAATGATGAGGCGGCGAAGTGGTATACAGGCTTCTTTGCGGGTGACTATACCGAGTGGGGCTGTACGGATGATGATATCTATGCTGAGCTTGTGAAGTATGGCTATAATTTCGACTCCGAGCAGGTGTCGCTCAATAGCGAGGGTGGTGTTGCGGTGCTTAGCTACGATACGGCGTTTAGCTTCTTGGGTATTGCAGAGGATGCCAATGGAAACTTTGGTCCTGGCACCCTTGAGGTCGTGACCCTA
>JAFXBB010000126.1 GCA_017521945.1 Alistipes sp.
AAAGTTAATAAATAATCGCCCCGCCACCGTACTCCATATACGCGTACGCACAAAAGGCTCGCAAAGGTAACGATTTTTTCTGAACTCCAACACCCAAATCAACATTTTTTCACTACATCAACACAATTTTTCAACTTCCCAATAGTTTTTATTTATAAAACTTCGTATATTTGCGCAGTTAAGTTATACTACAATATTAGAACTATGATTATGAGATTGGTTAAGTACTTGGTTGGACTAATGATGATGGCAGGTATCACTGCATGTAACAGCACTTTCGAGGAGTCTGTACACTACGAGGATTTAGATAATATCTACAACACCTTATGGCATCGCAATGTTGTTACCGACAAAGCCTACTTCTTTGACATCACCTTCAACGACACCGTTGCGCCCAACTACAAGGAGTGGTATGAGGGTACTATGGTATGCTACGATAGCGAAAAACGCGAGAACAGAATTGAAGAGCTATGCTATAGTTTTATCTACAACTTCACTCCCGGTCAAAATGGCAATAGGGCTGTGGTTAAGACAAAGTTTGATAACGGAACATACTATGACGGCTTCCTAATCCCTAAGGGACACATCAAGATTAACGAGACGGATGTATTTATCATTCAGCTATATAGAGTTGATGCCAACGGCAATCCTATCTATAATGACAAGGGCGAGTACCAGTCATCGATTATGATGTGGAAAGAGTAGGCTGATTAAGAGTACAGATAAAAGTGGAGAGTGGAGAGCAAAAAGTTAAGGTAGGTAAATCTAAAAAGCAAAGAGCAGAGAGGAAATTTCTCCTTTCTGCTTTTTCATTTTTCATTTCGCTTTAAGATGCTCCCTATCACGGCAAAGTATTCGTATCCAAACAAAAAGGGGATGACTAAAACATAAATTAGCCACCCCCTTACATATTATAAGGTTGAATTTGTCGTCAGAAGAGTTGCAGATGTGTTAGATAGCCGCAGGCTGAAAAAGCTAAGTTAACTTATGGTAAATGAGCATTTTTCAGACAAGCTATATGACACAGATGCACCCTTATCACGGCACATTATTTCTTGGATTTTGGTGCAAGTATCATATTCATCTTCTTGCCATCAAGCTTTGGCATAAGCTCTACGCGAGCATACTCCTCAAGATCGTTGGCAAAGCGGAGGAGAAGAATCTCTCCCTGCTCCTTGAACACGATTGAGCGACCACGGAAGAATACATAAGCCTTAACCTTTGCGCCCTCCTTAAGGAAGTTCTCGGCGTGCTTAAGTTTGAAGTTGTAGTCGTGATCGTCGGTCTGTGGACCAAAACGAATCTCCTTGATTACCACCTTAACCTGCTTAGCCTTAATCTCCTTAGCCTTCTTCTTCTGCTGATAGAGGAACTTCTGGTAGTCGGCGATACGACATACAGGAGGTTCTGCCTTTGGAGAGATCTCGATAAGGTCGAGTTCCATCTCATCAGCGAGGCGGATAGCCTCTTTGATAGGCAATACGAGGTTAGGCTCAACATTATCGCCTACGACACGCACTGTAGGTGCCGTAATCTCGTCGTTGATACGGTTAGGGTTCTCCTGCTGCGGACGACGACCACGCTGGTCGCGCTGCTGTTGCTGCTGCTGGCTGTTCTGTTGGTTATTCCCCTGCGCCTGTGGGCGTGGGCGGAATGGAAATTGTCCTGCCAAATTAGTTAATTGTTAGTTAGACTTTTGTTTATTCTCATTAATCTGCATGGGTTCTGCAACAACTTGCAGAACCCCGCAGACCTAAAAGTTGCTATTTATTAGCCTCGATCTCCTTGGCCACAAGGTCACGCATAAAGTCGATAAATTCAACAATGGTCATCTGACCCTTATCGCCATCGCCCTGTGCGCGTACTGATACCTTAAGCTCCTCAGCCTCCTTCTCACCTACGATAAGAAGGTATGGGATACGCTTAAGCTCGTTGTCACGAATCTTACGACCAATCTTCTCGTTACGGTCATCCACCTGAGCGCGAATATCCGCCTTGCCCAGCTGGCGTGCAACCTCATTAGCATAGTCGTTATACTTCTCAGAGATTGGGAGTACCACAACCTGATCAGGTGTTAGCCACAATGGGAACTTACCTGCTGTATGCTCCAACAATACTGCCACAAAACGCTCCATAGAGCCAAATGGCGCACGGTGAATCATAATTGGACGGTGGAGCTTATCATCTGAGCCCTTATATGTAAGGTCGAAACGCTCTGGGAGGTTGTAGTCTACCTGAATTGTACCAAGCTGCCAGCTACGACCGAGTGCATCCTTAACCATAAAGTCGAGCTTAGGACCATAGAATGCAGCCTCACCAAGCTCAACAGTGGTGTTGAGACCCTTCTCCTTACATGCCTGAATGATAGCGCCCTCAGCCTTCTCCCAATTCTCATCCGAGCCGATATACTTCTCTCTATTGTTAGGATCGCGCAACGAAATCTGAGCTGTGTAGTTATCGAACTTCAATGTGCGGAAGATGTATAGCACGATATCGATAACCTTCTCAAACTCCTCCAAGAGCTGATCTGGGCGCACGAAGAGGTGAGCATCATCCTGAGTGAATGAGCGTACACGAGTAAGACCGTGTAGCTCACCAGACTGCTCATAGCGATATACAGTACCGAACTCCGCCAAACGAACAGGAAGATCCTTATATGAACGAGGCTTAGAACGGTAGATCTCGCAGTGGTGAGGACAGTTCATAGGCTTCAAAAGATACTCCTCACCCTCAAATGGAGTGTGGATAGGCTGGAACGAGTCCTTACCATACTTTGCATAGTGACCAGATGTCACATACAAATCCTTGTTACCGATATGTGGGGTGATAACCTGCTGATAGCCATAGTCCTTCTGAATCTGACGCAAGAAACGCTCCAAACGGTCGCGCAACTCAGCACCCTTAGGCAACCACATCGGAAGACCCTGACCTACACGCTGTGAGAACATGAACAACTCAAGATCCTTACCAAGCTTACGGTGGTCGCGCTTCTTAGCCTCCTCCAAGAGTGCAAGATGCTCATCAAGCATAGACTTCTTAGGGAACGATACACCATAGATACGGGTTAGCATCTTATTCTTCTCGTTACCACGCCAGTAAGCACCTGCGATAGAGGTTAGCTTAATGGCCTTGATATAACCTGTATTAGGAATGTGTGGACCGCGGCAAAGGTCTGTAAATGCACCATTTGTGTAGAATGATATTGTACCATCCTCCAAGTCGGTGATAAGCTCCACCTTGTACTGGTCGCCCTTCTCGGTGAAGGTTTTAAGTGCATCAGCCTTCGACACCTCAGTGCGTACAAGAGCCTCCTTGTTGCGTGATAGCTCCACCATCTTCTGTTCGATCTTCTCAAGGTCAGCCTCGGTGATAGCTACAGGCGAGTCCACATCATAATAGAAACCATTGTCGATAGCAGGACCGATACCAAACTTAATGCCCGGGTATAGAGCCTCCAAAGCCTCGGCAAGGAGGTGTGATGAGGTGTGCCAGAATGCGTGCTTACCCTCAGCGTCGTCCCACTTAAAGAATTTGATTGTGCAGTCACAATCGATAGGGCGCATCATATCTACAGTTGCGCCATTTACCTCCGCAGCAAGTGAGTCAGCAGCGAGACGAGGGCTGATGCTCTCTGCTACCTGAAAGGCAGTTGTCCCTTTGGCAAACTCTCTTACTGAGCCATCAGGAAAGGTTACTTTAACCATGATAATTTAAGTTTTATAAGTTATTATTTTGAGTACCTTCGTAGCTCCACAATAACGAGACGGATTACTACTCAGTTGCACCCCTTGTTTACTCCTGTTTTGTTTTATTGTCCAATGCTTTGGCAAGTGCTATTATACGAGTAAGCGCAATAACTCCTACGACTGCTACCAATCCAAACCACAACCACTCTGTTGGTTCAGCATTAGTTAAATCAATAGACATGCACTTCACTACTGTAAGACCTAATAGTGTTGCACTGATAACTATACTTAAGATTATTCTAAACATTGGTTTTATACTTCTTAGTCCTATTAGAATCTGTTTTAAATTTTATTAAATAAGTTAGTTTGTCGCTGCGAGAATTAGTTTCGGTCTCTTTGTGGCTCTTTTCGGCATCTATCCATTTTCGAAATTTGAAAATAGCCCGCTATTACCTGCATCTCACAAATGAATATCTGCTCGAAAACAGCTCACAAATAGCCTCGAAATAAAATTCAAACAGCTTCTTAGTCCTGATGCTCCGTTTCAGGCAAATCCTTAACCGAGATATCTCTACCCTTCTCTCTCTCAAAATGCTCCAACGGATTGGCGTTCCACTCTGCCCACTCCCTACGACGGCGCACGATATCTATGGCCTCATATAAGGCGTTACGCATGGAGCTTTCATCAGCAATACCCTTACCTGCAATATCATACGCAACACCATGATCGGGCGATGTTCGCACCGCCGATAGCGACGCTGTAAAGTTCACACCATTAGGCGTTAAGGTTTTGAATGGAGCCAAGCCCTGATCGTGGTACATGGCAAGTATCGCATCGTAGTTTTTGAACTGTCCCGAAGCGAAGAAACCATCCGCCGCAAATGGACCAAAAGCGAGAACTTCGCGCTCAAAAGCCTCCACGATAGCAGGCTTGATGATGTTGTTCTCCTCCTCACCAAGCAAGCCTCCATCGCCAGCATGTGGGTTGAGCGCCAAGACCGCAATCTTGGGGCGTACCACACCGAAATCCTGCTTCATAGAGGCGTTAATCTGCTCTATGCGATCGAGTATAAGCTCCTTGCTAAGAGCCTCAGCAACCTGAGCCACAGGCACATGAATAGTTGCAAGACCTACGCGCATAAGCTCCGATGTCATAATCATCAGAGGCTCACCACCGAGCTTATTGGCAAGGAACTCTGTGTGACCTGTGAAGCTGAAACTTACACTCTGAATCATCTCCTTGTCTATAGGGGCCGTAACAAGGGCATCAATTGCTCCACTCTTAAGCTCCTCTACAGCCTTGCTAAGTGCCGCAGCTGCAGCCTCACCACCCACCTTAGATGGCTTACCCGGAGTTATCGAGAACTCCTTAGCTCCGCACTGCACCAAGTTCACACGACCCTCCACAGCATTCTCAGCACTATCAATAATATTGAACTCCACACGCTCATACTCCTCATTGAGGCTCTTTGCGTAGTACGCTGCGGCATTCTTAGAGCCATAGACCACAGGTGTACATAACTCAGCAATACGGCTATCCGAGAGTATTTTAAGCATAACCTCCCAGCCGACACCATTTGTATCACCCTGTGAGATTCCTATTTTTAGTATATCGCTCATAAAAAATATCTATTTGAATTTACAAATATACAAAATATTTTCCGAACACTACTAATCCTCACAAGGTTTTTATTATTTTTTTATAAAGGATTAAGGGGTTAGATGTGGACTCGATAAAGAAATTCGGCTGGATGGAACATAATTGTGGGGACAGCAGAGACAACAGAGACAACAGAGACAACAGAGACAACAGAGACAGCAGAGACAGCAGAGAGAGCAGAGAGAGTGCAGCTATAGCCGACTTCGCTTTCGTCTCTTTCGTCTCTTTCGTCTCTTTCGTCTCAAAAAACAGACTAATCCACCCACGACCAAATTTCTTGTCAGAAGGGGTTAGGCTTGGTCTATCGTAAAAGAAGATCCTCTCGGGATAGTACACGAAGTACAGCCCGAGAGGTCTTACTTTTAGGATGGGCCGAGAATGACCCCTTATCACAAGAAATTACTTGGTGAGGGCGCGCCATAACATATCCTTCAACTGCGTAATATTCATATTAGCAACTGAAGAGATAAATATCGACTCTATACCTGCGGGGAGGTGCGTCTTCATCTGGTCGATAAGTTCGTCATCGAGCATATCGCACTTAGTGATAGCGAGGAGTCGTTCCTTATCCAAAAGTTCTGGATTATACTGAGTTAGCTCTCCGAGGAGAATTTCGTAGTCCTTGGCTATATCGTCACTATCGGCAGGTATCATAAAGAGAAGTACGGAGTTACGCTCGATATGGCGCAAGAAGCGTGTTCCAAGACCGCGACCCTCATGTGCGCCCTCGATAATACCGGGGATATCCGCCATAACAAATGAGTAGTCATCGCGTACAGAGACGATGCCGAGGTTAGGCTCAAGTGTTGTGAAGGCGTAGTTTGCAATCTTTGGCTTTGCGGCAGAGACTACAGAGAGTAGGGTCGACTTACCAGCATTAGGAAAACCCACCAAGCCCACATCTGCAAGCACCTTAAGCTCAAGGATAAAGGCACCCTCAGCGCCCTCCTCACCCGGCTGTGCATAGCGTGGAGTTTGGTTTGTTGCGGTGCGGAAGTGCCAGTTACCAAGACCACCGCGACCACCCTTTAGCAATACAAGTTGCTCGCCATGCTCTGTAACCTCGCCTACGGTCTCGGTGTAGGTCTCTCCTGTCTCCTCGTCGGTAAATACCTGCTTTGCTACAGTACCAAGAGGTACAGGAATGATGATATCCTTAGCATCGGCACCTGTAGAGCGTGCGCCATGACCATTCTCGCCATCCTCGGCAAACTGGTGACGCTTATACTTTAGGTGGATAAGTGTCCAATATTGGCTATCGCCCTGAAGGATGATGCTGCCACCCTTACCGCCATCACCGCCATCGGGACCACCAAACGCCACAAACTTCTCACGACGGAAGTGACACGAACCCGCGCCACCATGTCCTGAGCGTGCAAATATCTTTACATAATCTACAAAGTTGCTTCCTGCCATAATGATATTCTATAAATAAGTACTCTAAGGTATGTTCTATAAATAATTTCAGGGGCAAAGGTAGTAAAAAAAGTTGAAGGAGGACGACTCATAGATAAATATAAGCATTGAAAAAGATATCCTATCATAAAAAAAGAGTGAATAAAAGATGTATCATGTTATTAGGTAGACTCTCAAAATTCACTTTTTATTCAACCTCCTAACAAAATGGGGATGACCGATTTACTTTCAGTCATCCCCAGACCTTAGGTCTTGTTTGTATTACTTCTCAAACTTAGCCTTAGCCTTCTCCAACTGTCTTTTAATTATATCCATTGAATTATCTATCGCCTCCTCAAAGGTAAATGCTCGCTCCTCAACACGGATATCGCTACCGGGAACATGGAGCGACACTACTACTACTTTGTTGCCCTTTTCTGAGTCTGGATCAAGGCGCAGAGTAACCTCTACATCACCAGCTCTATCATCGACAAAGCGATCCAATCTATCCATCTTCTTCTGAATGAAGTCAAGCAGCTGTTTTCCTGCATCGAATTTTACTGACTGAATCTGTACGTTCATAGGTCATAAAGTATTAAGTTTATATATAATGCCCATAGCTCTCGCGGCACGGGCTGTCCTACTTATCTACATCGCTCTCATGTGGATGTGCGCTCGAATATACCTCCTTTAGCCTCTCAAAGTCAGCATGGGTATATACCTGCGTCGCACGCAAAGAGCTATGTCCTAAAAGCTCCTGTATCTCGCGAAGATCTGCCCCATCATTGAGCAGATGTGTGGCGAAGGTGTGGCGAAGCACATGTGGCGAGGTCTTACCCTGTACACCTGAGCACTTTAGCTTACGCGCGACTATTCGCTGCACCGTTCTACGGTTGATACGCTCTCCTTTCGAAGATAAAATTAGTGCTTTTTTTTGACCTATGCAAATATTTTGCGAAGAATTTTGACTAAAATACTTTTTTAGTATCTCAGCAAGAGGTTTTACTATCGGTTGAATGCGCTGTTTTCCACCTTTACCCATGACGCGGATATAGCTAAAGTCGGCTGCCACATCCTCTTGATTGGCCTCGACAAGCTCAGAAAGACGCAGACCACAGGTATATATAAGGAGTATGATGAGCGCATCGCGTAAGCGCTCAGAATCGGAGGAGGCAATATCGTTGCGAAGCTCCTCTACAACATCCTCCATACGGCTATCGGGAACAAAGGTCGGGAGTCGCTTAGGTTGCTTAAACTGCGATATGCCGCGCATAACATCTCTCTTGGTACATCCCATCTCACGCATCCAGTCCCAAAGGCTTCGCAACGATGCGAGGTGGCGATTTACGGATGTAGCCTTTAGCCCCTTCACATCGAAGAGATGTATCGCCCAATCCTTAATACTATCACGCGTGATGCACTCGGTATCGAAATTCTCGGCATCGACCTTAAGCCACTCCAAAAAGGCATAGATATCGTGACGATAGCTCCGTATCGTGTACGCCGAGTAGCGACGCTCGGACTCAAGCATCGTCAAGAATTGTTCTATCCTGTTCATGTAAAGGAGTTGCCTATATTAGTCTACTTGAAAAACTTATACTGAAAGATTAGCAGGTAAACAACAGCTACCGATATATAGGAGTCGGCAATGTTGAATACCGCACCGAAGAAGTAGCCATCACCACCTACAAGAAAGTCGAGAAAGGCAGGACAATTTTCCCACTTAAATAGTGGCAGATGTATCATATCCACGACCTTACCCATCAAGAAACCAGCATCTTGTGTATCGAGCAACATACCATAGAACATACTATCTACCATGTTACCTATAGCACCTGCGAGGATAAGCACAGCACCTACAATAACACCCTTAGGCACCTCGTTACGACGCTTAAGAAGATAGTCAATGCCATAGATTAGCAAGCCAATCATCACTATACGGAAGATGCTCAAGATTAGCTTACCCCAATCAAGCGCACCTTCACCTGAGCCAAGCTGCATACCAAAGGCAAAGCCGTTGTTCTCGACATAGCAGAGGTTAAACCAACGAAAGACCTCAATCTTATCGCCCACCTCAAGGTTAAAGTGAACAAGCATCTTAACAACTTGGTCGATAACGACAAGCAAAATAGTCCAAAATGCGACTTTATATCCTGCGGGTATATTCTTCAATCTCATAGCTTTCAATAATAAATATAGGTATTACAATCAAGATAATCTTTTACACAAAGTTATCCTCATGCAAAGATACGAAAAAGAAATTAGTTTTCATCACTTGAGACGCTATGATTTGCATGGCATTTCTGAAGAGGATGTGTCATTATGACACCAAGGATACTTTATTTCAAAAAATTTGATTACTTTTGCAATAAGAAATAGACAGCCCAGGTGGCGAAATGGTAAACGCGCTCGTTTCAGGTGCGAGTGCTGCAAAGCTTGTAGGTTCGAGTCCTATCCTGGGCACATGGTTGGAGTAAGGCAAATACCAACTAAATGAGACTAAAAAAAACAAAACGGGGATGACTAAAAGTAAATTAGTCATCCCCAAATTTATGTTGTCTAAAGATTAAATCTGACCCTCACCACGGAGATCCTCAATCTCAGCCTTATCAAGCATAGCCTCAACAGCTACACGCTGCATCTGGCTCTCGCGCTGAGTCATCTCAGGAGTGCGCTCAGTATCGATAGTTGCAGGGTCAACCTCACCGTTGATAGCGTCAACAACGAATACGAATGCTGCGCTGTTACCCTTAACCTTTGTCTCGACACCTGTCTCGCGAGTGCGTGCGATAGCACCTACAAGAGCTGCCTCCCACTTACCGTCAACCATGTTGTCAGCGAACTTAACGCCAGAGAAGTTACCCTTCTCAGCACCCTCAATCTCAGCACCCATAGCGAGCTGTGAAGCGATAGCCTCATACTGCTTGTCACGCTTTAGGCGGCTCTCGATAGAGGCAACATTCTTAAGCTCATACTTATTCTCGTCGATAGATGTAACCATTACGACATTAATCACATTCTCACCGTGGAAGTACTTCTTAGCACCAACCTCTGCATCGTAAGCCCATACAGCGATGTTGCGAGAGTTCTCAATACCACGAACACCACGCTCACGACCCTGCATAGCTACATAGTCGTTACGGTTAGCTGTAGATGTGCGTACCTGATAGTGCGCAGCGTTAGCAGCCTCATTGAAGCTCTCGGCAGTCTCACCAGCTGCAGCAACGAAATCCTCAACGCTCTTAACGATATCGCGGTTAGTCTTCTCGCTTGCCTTAACGCTCTTTTTAACATCTGCAGTAAGAACGAAACGCTCAACATCACCAAGCTTAGTTATCTTAGCGACAGCTGGCTTGTGGTTGTAAGAGATAACAACGATATCGCCCACCTTCTTACCTAAGAAGTTCTTAGCCTCGCTCTCGCTCATGCTTGCCATCTCGCGGCTATCGGTAGATGTCTCAACAGCCTCCTCAAGCTTAGCGAAGTCGCCACCTACAGCCTTAAGAGCCTCAGCCACCTCGTTAGCCTTAACGATGTTCTCAACAACTGCTACCTCAAAGTCGTATGATGCAGGAGCCTTAACATCAGAGATAACATACGAAGCTGTCCAAGTATCATTCTCGAATACAGGACCATAGTTCTTACCAGCCTTTACTGCCTCTGCAACCTCAGCATCAAGTGAAGAGTAGAGTTTGTAAGTATCAGCCTTACCACCGATAGCGCGTACAGCCTGCTTGATAGCCTCAGAGTTGCCATTAGCCTCCTTTACAGCCTTGTCAACACCCATAACCTGCTCCTCAGCTGCTGCCAAATCCTCAGCCGTTGGAGCAATCTCGAATGTTACATAACGCAAAGTGCGTGCGCCATAGTTTCTATTCTCAGCCTTGTTAGCCTCGTAGTAAGCATCAATCTCAGCCTCTGAAACCTCAACCTCAGGCATAGCCTTGTAAGGAACCATCACATAGCGACCATCGAATGTGAGCTTATCACCACGCAAAGCATCCTCAACCTCAAGACGGTTTACATAGTTACCTGCAGCGTAGGTCTTAGTGAACTTCTCATAAGCGAGGTTCATATCGATAGTTGCAAGGTTTGAAACCCACTGATTTTGAACCATCATCTTAATCTGGTCTGCTGGCCAGCCATACATCTGATACATGGCAGCTGCCTGCTCACTGAACACCTTAGCATAGGCACGGATATCAGCCTCAGCCACGCCCAAACCTACAGCCTCAAGAGCTGGACGAGTGTAGAGATTGAAGATAGCTGCCTGCTCTGCATAGTCAGACTTTGCATCCTCAGCGAGGTTAGCCTCGCGGTACATCTCCATGTACTCTGCATACTTAGAGGCCTTAACCTCCTCACCATTAACCGTCATTACGGTTGTATCCTCTGGAATATCAGCCTTACGACCCTGCATAGAGAGCTGATCACCAAGGATAAACGCTACAAGTACAAGTGCAATCACCACTGAAAGGATGATGCCGTACTTTGTTCTCAAAGTGTTTAATGTTGCCATAAAAATTTATTTTTTATCATTGTTGTCATTTAAGCCACCAAAGATAGTAATTTTTTATTAAATATAACGCATTTAGCACAAATTATTTACACCGAACCTCCACAAGGTCAAGACGCGATCCCTCACGCCTTAGAATTTTTATGGTGAACTGCTCATTCTCCAAGACCTCACCTTCGACTGGAATACCGCCCTTCTCGGTAATGATATAGCCCGCAAGAGTATCATACTCCTCGCTCTCTGGAATACCAAGATTATACTCCTCATTGAGATACTCAACCTCAAGACGCGAAGAGAAGTGCCATGAACGCTCACCTATGGCTCTCTCCACCAACTCCTGCACATCATGTTCATCCTCAATATCTCCAAAAATCTGCTCCAAGACATCCTCCAAAGAGATGATACCAGCAGTACCACCGAACTCATCGATAACCACCGCAATGCTCGCCTTACGCTTGGTGAAGGTCTCCAACATCGCCTGAAGGGGCATGGTCTCAGCTACATATATCGTCTTTATGAGGATATCCGAGATAGACTTAGGATTTTCAAAAAGACTCTTGGAGTTAACATAACCGATGATATTATCAATCGTATCGTGCCATACGAAGATGCGCGAATAATTGGTCTCGACAAAGCGTTGTGTAAGCTCCTCGACAGATGTTGACTCAAGGTCTACAGCCTCAACATCGACGCGTTGCACCATACAGTCACGCACTCGAAGGTCGGCAAAGTCCAAAGCGTTCTGAAAGAGGCGTATATCCTCCTCGTCCTCCTCATCTACAGCCACATTGTCAGCCTCGACCAACGATGCAAGGTCATCGCGATTAAACTCCGTAGGCTCTATCCTATCCTCCACACGATTACCCGTAAGGCGCAGCAAACCATAGGATAACAGCGTAGTCATACGCGTAATTGGGTACAATATAATATAGAATAGGTATATCACTGGCGAGAAGAGAGTGTAGTAGAAGTTGGGGTTACGACGCACCACCGATTTGGGAATATACTCTCCTATAAATATGATGACCACAGTGGAGATTATTGTTTGCAAAAGCGTATTATCAATACCCAATGCCATTAATAGAAGTTTGGACATGGACATTGAGTAGATGACCAAAGCGATATTGTTACCCACAAGAATTGTGGTAATATAGTTGCTTGATTTTCGTGAGAAGAGATCGGCAAGGTAGTTGAACATGGCACTCTGCTTACGGTCAATCTCCTCTCTAAGCCTATTACGACCCAGAAAGGCAATCTCCATACCTGAGAAAAATGCCGACAAAACAAGCATTACGACTATGCTTATTACAATCGAAAAAGTCTCTTCACCCATCTCTATATATCAATTATTTCTCGACCATATCAGCAACTCCACTCTCTGCTGAACTGCTTAACTCCATCTTTTTAGGGGCGGAGTCATCCCCTATTCTTAGACTCTCACCTCGAGGTAGACCCCTATTTGGCGCACCTTCGCGCATAGAAGAGGTCGGTTTCATCTGCATAGCACCACTCTCAAGCTGCATATTACCAACAGGCATCTGCTCCGCAGGTCTGATAGGAGCCTCTGTTATGGGTTGTTGTTTGGATGCTACATCCCTCTTTACACCACTATCTCTGCTACTCCTATTGCCGCCCTTCTCTGCATTATCCTTGCTCTTGTTACGCTCATCCTGCTTCTTGTCCTTCTCTTTGTTATCCTCATCGGGATTATCAGCAGGCTGGCTCATATCAAACTCCAACTCGGAGCTATACTTACGGAAGTGGATATTTTTAAGGTCGTCATCTGCATCGAAGCCCACACCAAAGTGCCAGCCATCAGCCTGCAATACCTTAGTATCGACATTCGAATATATCTTTTTTGTTGTAGCGTTCCAGAATAGTTGTTGAGTATATACCTCTGTAAGACCCGTAACGGTCGTATCGCCATCCTTGCGGTCGCGGCGTATGACCACCACATTACCCTTGGCCTCCCACAACTTCTGACGCTCATAATATATGGCGTAATTGGCTGTGATTGTAACCTCTGGCAACGACAACGAATCGCTGTATGTCGTCATCTCGATACCGCGACGAAACTCCTGATAAGGGTTAGTTGCCAACCTGTAACCCTCCATAAGTGGAGAGGTGAATGTATAGGAGCGTTTACCATTCTCCATCATCGTTATCGTGCGGTGCTCGCTCGACTCTGTCATCAGAGTCTCATTATCGTAAGTTATGCTTTGTGACTTCTTACCACAAGAGAGTAGCAATGTAGCACTCCCCACTATGGAGAGTGCTAACACTGCATATCTTCTTATGTTCAAAATCATAAGCTAAATACCACTACGATTTTAATGTTAATTAGCGGTAACGAACAGTAGTTGTCTGTCCCTTAGCGAAGCCACAAAGGATTGTGTAGCGATCACCTGCTGAAAGCTCAGCAAAGAAGCACTGCTCCTGTGGTGGGAATGCTGCACGATATGCGTTCATCAACTGCTGTGCTGCCTTCAAGATATCTGGGTCGTTCTTAAGGAGGTTAGCAGCCTGAGCCATAGCGTCGTACGCAGCCCAATATACTGTAGTACCACCTACCTTATCATCTGTACAAGGTGTTGATGCGTAGCACTGACCAAGGATGAAGTATGCAAAACCATTCTCTGGATTGATACCACGAAGTTCGCGTGCAGCCTCAGCAGCAGCAGCGTAGTTCTGACCAGCAATCTCGATAAGACCAATCTTTGCATAGAGTGGCTCCTTCTTTGCTGGATCTGTCTCTACGGCCAATGCCTCACGCAAGTACTTGAGAGCCTTGTCGTTCTCACCACGGGTCTGGAAGCCCTGAGCAAGGAACAATGCAGTCTCAGATGATGGATTTACAGTGTAGTACTTCTCTGTTGTCGCGAAGAAGAAATCGCTTGAACACTGCGCGCGCGACATAAGAGCTACAGCCTGTGAAAGAAGAGCTGTGTTATCTGGGTCAGCCTCAAGTTTAGCAGAGAAGAGTGTCTCAAGGTTCTCGCAGCTTGCAGCACCACTTGTACCGAAGCTATTCTCGAAAATCTCCTTGTACTGCTCATCCTCAGCAGACACCTCTGCAAACAATGGTGATAGACGCTCATACTCAGCAAGTACCATCTCGCTGGTTACGCTATCATCATACTCATAATCCTCGCAAAGATACTTGTAGTAAGATGCTACGATATCGAGGTTGATACGACCCGACTCAACAGCAGCATCCACAGCATCCTTCAAACCTGCACGAAGCAAAGGACGATCGGTGGTGCAGTAGCGAAGCATATCACGAGCCTTCATATCGAGGATATAATCCTTACCATTCTTTGAGTGGTTACCGAAGTAAACGACACGCTGATCATAGATAAAGAGAACAGAGTCGATGAACATACGCTTCTGCTCAACGCTACGAGCGCGCTGTGCCTTGTTCTTATAGAGGGTCACACCACGAGCAAATGTCTGCTGCGAAGCCTCTGGACACTTCTCCAATAGCTGCTGGAAGTAGTGTGCAGCACGGTTGAAATCCTTAGCATCGAGTGCCTCCTTAAGGTAGTTGCTGGCAAGAATGTTCTCCTGACGCTCCTCAACAGTTGCGCCCCACTTACCATAGACCTTGTCGTCGCTAAAATCCTGTGCCGATACGCTGAAACCCACGAACATCGCTACGGCAGCCAAAAGAAATTTTACGCTTTTCATAAGTTTTGTTATTAGTTTTAATTTATATTTTTAGTTATACAATTCATCTATAACACGCTATTAATCATACTTCTGCTGCACGAACCAATAGTCTGCCGTATCAGCCGAGAAGAGCGAGAATCCCAAGGTAAACTTAAACGAGTTTTGACCGATAAGTCCCACTTTTTTACCATCCACCTTAATTGGTTTGCCCGCAGACATTCTTCCATACTCAAAGCCTACATTCACAGTCGATATACCCCATATCTTGAGAGGAAGACCTATACCTGCTGTAATTGCAAGGGTATTTATCCTCTCACCGCCAAACGACTGATAGTAGTTACCAAGGCGCACACCAGCGCGGTAAGCCATACGATTGAGATAGTTACGCACATCGCTCGAACGAGGTGTAATCTCAAAACCGAGTCTTATGCTATGGGTGTCTACATATCTCACATCAACCGTTGCAAGTGTCGTATTCTCCAACTTTTTGGAGTTGCCCTCACCCCACGCAGCGAAGGTATAATCTGCACCCCATGCCACAGTTCTATTACGGAAGAAGAGACCAACGCCAATCTGATGTGGCACACGAAGCTCCATACTTCTAAGCTCATTGCGAATAGGGCTTGCTTGGATGCTGTTTATCACATTGTCAGTATAGACATAGCTCTCGCGCTTAGGTCTAAGCTCTCCACCAAAGTCGTATGTTGCACCAAGAGTAAATGTTCGTGTGTCGTTCTCTATTAGCGCCCACTGCATACCGACTTGAAATTTCACATTATTTACAACATAGCGGTCTGTACCCTTGGTAGAGGCATATATGCCTGAGCCAGTGATTATATCCGTAGCAACCGCCTTATAGTTGCGCGTCACACCACCCCAATAGTACTTTGCAGCCACACCGATTGAGAACTTCTGCCATGGAGCCCAGCCATACGATAGCTTAACCTCGCTGATATCTCCCTCACCATCATAGCCATATCTCACACGACCGATATCTGCCCAAGTATTCTCATTTTGATCTGTGGTCTGAATCTTGTAACCCACACTGCTGTAAGGCGAAATGCTGAACGATACTCCCATACGCTCCGCAACAGGGAAGGTTAGCGATATGCTATGGATATTTGCACCGTTATATACCGCCATTGCAGGCTTTGATAGTGCTACACCCTCAGCATTGTACTTCTTCTGGCTGTTGCGATAGTGAGTACCATCAAAGCTTACATCAAAGAGAAAATTCTTCTGAGGTGCGATGCTGGCAGCTGCAGGATTAAGCGGATTTATCTGTCCATAGTTACGCACAGCGATACCTACGCCACCCATAGCTCGCATCTGTGCTGAGCCCGGAGTAAGTATTTCGCCCATGCCATACATCGAATATGGAGAGTAGACATTGATACTACTTGTCTGCGCATATACCCCGAAAGGCATCAACAGAAGTAGCATCAAACCCCAAAATATGTATCTAATATCTCTTTGCATTATACTCCAAAATAGCTGTAAGTCCCATAATAATCGGCTCACAGTCTGCAAATATCGTGTTTTTAATTCTCTTTACAAAATATTTTGCGTCACCACCCGTAAAAATTATGCGTTTTTTTCCATTTTCTTTAGAAAATGCCTCTACATAACCCCTGATTTCATGCTCAACACCACGCATTACGCCCTGTTCGATAGCTTCTCGCGTTGTGCGACCATACTCCAAAAGTTCATCTGTCGGCTCACACAACGGCAAACATGCAGTATAGTCAGCCAACGCCCTAAAGCGTGTGGTGACACCCGGCGAGATATTGCCTCCAAGGTATGTTCCACCCACAACATAATCGATGGTTATAGCTGTACCAAAATCCACAACCATAATATCGCTATCGGGAAACATCGCCCACGCACCCACTGCCGCAGCGAGCCTATCAGCACCCAATGTTTGCGGGGTATGGTATGCGTTTGCAATAGGCACAGGTGTGGTTGCGGGAGTAAATAACAACACACTCTCAACCAACTCCTGCAATAGTGCCTTAACCTCTTCACCATTGCCCCTTGTTGTGGAGACTATAGCATGGCTAATATCCTGATACTTATCGACTACATCTGCAACGCTCGCTCTACTAAGTTGCTCAACAGCCATATCGTAGACAATACTCCTACCATCCACGACAATGACCTTCGCACGCGTATTTCCTATATCGACAATCAAATACATACCCCCTTAGATTATTACTCTCCGCTTGCCACCTTTGCCAACGAGCGCAACATCTCGACACCCTCGGCTATGGAGTATATCTTCCTAACGGTCATCGAGAGTCGATTATTGTACTGCTTAACTACAAATCTGTCAGGCTCTGACACCACCCTACGAAGCATATTTAGGAAGGTGTCTGTCTTGAAAAATGGAGAGTTGTTATCACCCACAAAGCGCACTATCATAAGACCATTCTTGACCTTTACATGCTCCATACCGAGATTTATCGCCTCACGGCGTAGCTTAACGACATCGATAAGCTCTCTTACAGGCTGTGGCACAGCTCCAAATCTATCCTGCAGGCGCTCCAAAAGAGCCTCGAACTGAGCATCATCCTTCATGCCGTCAATCTCTCTGTAGAGGCGTAGTTTCTCACTCTGCGAGCGTACATAACTATCTGGAATTGAGGCATCAATATCGATATCAATCGTTGCATCATCCACAAACGAGATATCGCGCATTGCGTCATTCTCAGCCTGCGACAAGCCCGAAGTATCAAGACCCTCGGCACGAAGCTCCGAGATGGCTTGATTGAGTATCTTCTGATAGGTCTCAATACCAACATCCGCAATAAAGCCACTCTGCTCAGCACCAAGCAGATTACCCGCACCACGAATATCCAAATCCTGCATGGCGATATTAAATCCAGAGCCAAGATCCGAAAACTCCTCAATGGCGCGCAATCTACGGCGTGCCTCATCACCCAAAAGTTCATTAGGTGGAGAGAGCAGATAGCAAAAACCCTTTCTATCCGAGCGACCCACACGACCGCGCAACTGATGCAAATCACCGAGACCAAAGCGGTGAGCATCGTCAATGATAATCGTATTTGCATTGGCTATATCGATACCATTCTCAATAATCGTCGTTGCCAACAACACATCAAACTCACCATAGATAAAATCCATAATCAGCTTTTCAAGCTGGTCTGCGGGCATACGACCATGACCAACCCCCACACGCGCCTTTGGACATAGTTTTACAATGAGCGCACGCATACTCTCCAAGTCCTCGACCCTATTGTGGACAAAAAATACCTGACCACCACGCGAAAGCTCCTCCTCGATGGCATCCTTAATAACCTCCTCTGAGAAGATATGCGACTCTGTGACAATAGGTTGTCTATTTGGCGGTGGGGTCGATATGATTGACAAGTCGCGCGAACCCATCAACGAGAACTGCAATGTACGAGGTATTGGCGTAGCGGTAAGCGTAAGTGTATCGACTGCCACGGATATCTGTGTGAGTTTCTCCTTGGCTGCCACGCCAAATTTTTGTTCCTCGTCAATAATGAGCAATCCTAAGTCGTGAAATTCCAGCTGCTTGGATAGTATCTTATGTGTGCCGATAAGGATATCTATCTTTCCCGACTTAAGCTCCTCGATTATGCGGCGCGTCTCCTTTGCCGACTTTGTACGGTTTATATACTCCACCGTTACAGGCAGGTCGCGCAGGCGCTCCGAGAATGAACGATAGTGTTGTAGAGCAAGGATTGTCGTAGGCACAAGCACCGCCGTCTGCTTGCCGTCACACGCTGCCTTAAATGCCGCACGGATAGCCACTTCGGTCTTACCAAAGCCTACATCACCGCACACAAGACGATCCATTGGCTGGTCCGATTCCATATCCCTCTTCACTGCCGCTATGGCACTCTGCTGATCGGGCGTATCCTCCCACTTAAACGATGCCTCAAGCTCCTGCTGTAGGTACCCATCCTCCGAAAAGGCAAAGCCCTTCGAGGATTTACGCTTGGCATACAAGGCTATCAACTCACGCGATATATCCTTGACCGCCTTTTTTGTGGTATCCTTTAATTTCTGCCAAGCGCCATTACCAAGCTTATATATCTTCGGCGGCTCACCCTCACCACTCTTATAACGCGATATGCGGTGCAGAGCATGAACATTCACAAAAAGAATATCGTTATCCTTGTATATCAGCTTTATAGCCTCCTTCGTGCGACCATTCTCATTGAGCTTGACAAGACCTCCGAAGCGACCAACACCATGGTCGATATGGACAACAAAGTCACCTACTTTCAAAGCATTAAGTTCGGCGATGGTCATCTGCTCATCGCGCTTAATCTCTCCACGCAGACGATAGCGCTGATAGCGGTCAAATATCTGATGGTCCGTATAAACGCAGACCTTTAGGTCGTTATCGATAAAACCCTCATGCAGCACCAAATCCGCAGCCTTGAAGTCGACCTGCTTGCGCCCTACCTGATGGAATATATTTGTAAGTCGCTCTATCTGCGCCTTATTATGCGACAGAATTGTAGTCACATAACCTCGCTCCTTATTCCAGCGAATATCATCCGCCAGCATCTCGAAGTTACGGTTAAAGGCTGGCTGTGGCGAGGTGTGGAATGTTATCGCTGAGTCTGCCTCACGCTCTCTGATATTATTCTTACTTAGAACGATATTTGAAGTCGTCAAATCGGCAAGAAGTCGCTGCCGCGAGGTCACTCTCGTTGCAAAACCGCGCGCCTCCTCCTCGCTCGCTGCCATCTCCAAGAGACGCTTGCGAACATCGGCAATCTTGCGCAGGGCAAAATCTCCATCCGAGAGCCACCATGTAGCCCCTGAGGCAAACTCCGCCAACGATACACGCTCCCCATCTTTCGATGTGTTCGGAATGATAAATACCTCATCGGGACGCTCAGCCGAGAGCTGGCTCGATATATCAAATCTGCGCAACGAGTCTATCTCATCGCCAAAGAAGTCCACTCGATAAGGGCGCGACTCGGCATAGGAGAAGACATCGACAAGACCTCCACGCACAGAATACTGACCCGGCTCGTAGACAAACTCCACACGCACAAACCCATGCTCATTGAGCCACTCCACAAGGTCACTCTGTTTGAATGTATCACCCGTACGAAGATGCAACGATAGCTCATCAAGGTTTACACGCGCTGTAACCGTCTCGGCTAAAGCCTCAGGATAGGTACACACCACCAAATAGCCCTCTTTGAAGTTGGTTATGGCATTAAGTGTCGAAGTGCGCTGCACGACGCCCTGAGCATCCTCCGAGCCATACGCTACCGAGCGTTTATATCCCGATGGAAAGAATGCAACATGCTCATCATCAAGCAGCTCATAGAAGTCATTGACCAAGTAGGCAGCACTATCTCTATCCTCCATAAGGAATATATGGACACCCCCTACACGCTCCACAGACTCTGCGGCATACAACGAAAAAGCCCCGCCGACCAACTGCTCGAGATGGACGGTAGAGCCTTTCTTTTCCAAACATTTATGTAGCTCGTTCGCAAGTTTGGAGCCACGAACAAGCCCCTTCAAATAGTTCATATCGCTTCACCGGGTTTTACTCGTGAGAGTTAAGAAGAAGCGACTCTCCTCTTCTATCCAAGTACTTCACATCCACCATTCCGACACTCTGGTTCGAGGATAGTCGAATGTTTATCTTGTACTTAAAAATCCAACGCAGTCTCTTAGATATAAGCCCCTTTGTTAGGTACGCCTTTACATAGGGGCTAACCATGAGGTTCACATACTTAACCCCCTTTTCGGCAAGGTTTTGAATCTGACCCTCAATCTTATTCTCAAGCAAGATTGTAGGACCTACCTTACCCGTACCGTAACATGTAGGACAAATATCCGATGTCTCCTCAATAGCAATAGGACGCACGCGCTGACGCGTAATCTGCATAAGTCCGAACTTCGTGATAGGCAGAATGGTGTGCTTAGCCTTATCTGGAGCCATCAGTTTCTGCATCTCTTGGAAGAGTGTCTGTCGACTCTGCTGCTTACGCATATCTATGAAGTCGACAATGATGATACCTCCCATATCCCTCAGACGCAACTGACGCGCTATCTCGGCTGCTGCTGCAAGGTTCACCTCCAAGGCTGTCTGCTCCTGATCGTCCTCTGCCTTAGTGCGGTTTCCTGAGTTAACATCTATGACATGCATAGCCTCAGTATGCTCAATAATTAGATAAGCACCGCGGCGCAAAGATACATATTTGGCGAATAACGACTTTATCTGTTTCGCAACATCGAACTGATCGAAAATAGGCACCTTGCCCTTGTAGAGCTTCACCAACTTCTCCATCTCAGGCTTGATGGCGTGTACATAGCTCTTTATCTCGCCATATAGATTCTCATCATCTACCGTAATCTGCGAGAATGTATCGTTCAGTGAGTCACGAATAATTGTGTTCACACGGCTCATTTCGCTCATTATTCGAGCTGGAGCCTCGCTCTTGCGCATTGCGCTAAGAGTCTTGTTCCATCTCTCAACAAGAGAGAGTATGTCTTGCATAATGTCTATATCCTCCGCTGACGCAGCAGCAGTACGGATTATGACACCGAAATTCTTTGGCAGCACATCGAGTGCCACTTTACGAAGTCGTTTCTTTTCGGCATTTGAGCGTATCTTTGTCGATACAAACACCTTGTTCGAGAATGGCACCAACACCACATTGCGCCCTGCGAGTGACACATCAGCAGTGAGTCGTGGGCCCTTCGTAGATATCGCCTCCTTGGATATCTGCACCATCACGGTATCACCCACCTTCAAGTGATCACCTATGCGACCCTCCTTCTCAAGCTGAGGTTCGAGCTTCATGCTCTCAACCCTCAACATCCCTCTACTTTTGTCGCGACTATCAACGATCTTGCGCAACGACGAGTAGTTGGCTCCAAGGTCGAGGTAGTGGATAAAGGCATCCTTCTCGTGACCTATGTTTACGAATGCTGCATTCAGACCCGGCATTATCTTGCGTACACGACCCAAATAGATGTCGCCCACCGAAAAACCATTCTCGCAGCGTTCCTTGTTCAACTCCACAAGGACTTTATCCTCGCAGAGTGCTATAGAGACCTCCGTTGGATTTACATTGATTATAAGTTCTCTATTCATAGAAACAATGTAAATCGATTAATTGATGAGAAGCGCCTAACTTTAGACTGCTTCTAAATAGGTGAAGCTAAGGACTTGCCTTAGCTCCAACTATGTCCTTATAAGAGAAATTACTTCTTCTTATGACGATTCTTGCGAAGACGCTTCTTGCGCTTGTGCGTCGCCATCTTATGACGCTTGTGCTTCTTTCCGTTTGGCATAATTGTATAATATTAAAAGGTTTGTTTCAAAACTATTTTACCTCACCTGCAAAACTCTTAGCTGGCTTGAAAGCTGGGATATTATGCTCAGGAATGGTGATGGTTGTGTTCTTAGAGATGTTACGAGCCACCTTCTCAGCACGCTTCTTGATGATGAAGCTACCGAAACCGCGCAAATAAACATTCTCACCCTTAATCATAGCACCCTTAACGCTATCCATGAAAGCCTCAACGATAGCCTGCACCTGAATCTTCTCAACGCCAGTTGACTTTGCAATCTCGTTTACGATATCTGCCTTTGTCATAGTTGTTATATAATTTAGTTGTTTTAGTAAAAATTTCTATCTCACTCGTTCTCTAATTTTTACGCCCAAATCACATTTCGGCAAAAAATTCTCGCAAATATACGGCAACTTTGGATAATATGCAAGCAAAAGCGAAAATAAAAATTATTTTTTATTGCCACAAAGTGCTGTAAAGCAATATAGAAACGATTAACGGAAGCTATTCAACGCCTTTGCTAAACCCTCCACCGCTTGGTCAAGACCCGACTGCAGTTTGCTGCCGAGCATCATCCTCATCATCATATTTAGCTCAGCATGCAACACCATACGGATGCGTGTATCGCGCTCTGCAACCTCCTTGAGCTGAATCCAAAAACTAAAGTCGACAGGTAGTCCGCCCTCGCCTGCCACAATCTTAACATGCTTATTCTCAACTTTTTCCTCAATACGAAGACTAACCTTCATGCCCTTAACCTTAAATGAGCAACTATCTTCTGTAGCCTCCCACTCCTCAACCTTATCCTGAATGGCGGGAGTCATAAGATCCATGCGCGAGATAATAGGAAATATCAACGCCGCAGGATGGTTTATCTGCTGTTGTTTTGATTCGTACTTCTCCATAAAAACGGTTAAATCATAAAAAACTGGCGCAAAGGTAGTAAAAAAAGTTAAAGCAAAAGTACAAAAAAATACAAAAGCAAACCTCTAAAGAGAATATTACTCTCAAGGTCGGCTCTATAAATTAGGTATAGTTGATTTTGAAGATATACTTTGCGAAACCTTTTATGGGTTTTACCTTATCACAAATCGTCTTTGTGTGTCGGAGAGTATCTCTATCTTCACGACCATGGTATCATCTGGGAGGAGCGCTTCAATCTTCTCTGGCCACTCGACAAGGCATAGTTCGCCTGAGGATAGATACTCTTCTGTTCCGAAGTCGAGAGCCTCTTCTATGCGGTCGATACGGTACATGTCGAAGTGGAAGATTGTGCGGTCACCCTCATATTGGTTAACAATTGCAAATGTAGGACTTGTGGTATCATCCTCCGAGCCGAGGTAACGCGCTATACGACCTATCAGCGTTGTTTTACCTGCACCCATGGGGGCATCAAAAGCCACAACTGTACGCCCATTCAGAGCCTCAACAACCGCAGCTGCAACCATATCTAACTCATCTAACGAGTTTATCTCAATAATTTTCTCCATTATATTTTAGTTTTGTCTATAAGCATTCATCAGCAAACAACCCAATTTCTTGCCAGCATAGCATCCAACCCGATTTATTGTAAGAAGGGGTTAGCTGTGAAGCTGGTCGCAGGCTGAAAAAAGCGGAGTTTACTTAAAGTAAATGAGCATTTTTCAGACAAGTCAGATGCCCGAGATGCCCCTTATCACATTAAATAACCCAATTTCTTGTCAGAAGGGGTTAGATTTGGTGATTTGTCGCAGTTTTCAAATCCGGAGTTTACTCAAGGTAAATGAGGAATTTGAAAACAAGCAAAGCGCCGAAGATGACCCCTTATCACAACAAAGAACCTAATTTCTTGTCAGAAGGGGTTAGCTGTGAAGCTGGTCGCAGGCTGAAAAAGCGGAGTTTACTTAAAGTAAATGAGCATTTTTCAGACAAGCCAGATGCCGCAGATGACCCCTTATCACAAGAAATTACCTATCTTTAGGTTGTAACACAATGTACGGCACCAACATCTCCTCCATAGATATACCACCATGCTGAAATGTATTCTTATAATATCTTATGTATTTATTAGCATCATTGTTATATACTAAAAAGTCGCGGTTATAGGCGAAGATATAGCTTGAGGTTAGACGGCCTGAGGGGAGTTGAATATCCTCTGGGCGTGTAACTTCATATACTTCGCGCGCGTTGTAGGCGAGGTTTCGACCTGTTTTATAGCGCAGGTTTGCAGAGGTCTCTTTATCCCCTGTCACGCGCACAGGGTTATCAACGCGTATAGTTCCGTGATCTGAGGTGATGATAACCTTATGTCCGCGCTCAGAGAGGAGCTTTAATATGGTGTAAAGCTCGGAGTGTTCAAACCATGAGCGGGTGAGGGAGCGGAATGAGGCCTCATCATCCGTAAGGTCGCGGATAATATCTGTCTCGGTGCGGGCATGGGAGAGGATGTCAAGGAAGTTATAGACGATAACAGAGAGGTCTGCATCGTAGATACGACTCATATTATCGAGCATGCGGCGTCCCGCCTCTGGGCGCACGAGCTTATCGAAGCTTAGTTTGTAACGCTTGCCAGACTGCTGAAGCAGGCGTCTTAGAAACTCCTCCTCGTACATATTTTTGCCCCCATCCTCGTTGTCATTGAACCACTTATCAGGCATAAGTTTATCGATAGCAAGTGGCATCAATCCCGCAAAGAGGGCGTTGCGCGCATATTGTGTCGCTGTGGGTAGAATCGAGCAATAGAGGTCATCTGTGGCTATATCGTAGTAGCTACGAAGCAGCGGCTCAATAACACGCCACTGGTCGTAGCGCATATTGTCTATAACAAGAAGTGTCACCTTACCGCCTTTATCCACTTCCGATAGGATGCGACGACGCATCAAGGTGTGCGACATCGTAGGTATTTCACTGTCGTCAACGCGCTGATTTATCCAGTTGTAGTAGTTGCGGCGCACGAATTTAGAGAACTCCTGATTTGCCTCATTCTTCTGGTAGCTAAGCACCTCGCCAATGCTCTTATCCTGGGACTGCGAAAGCTCTATCTCCCACCCTACAATCTTGCGATACAAGGCGCACCAATCGGCAAATGATGAGGCGCTCTGCTGCTGCATCGATATACGCCCAAATTCTGAGCGATAGTCTGCTGTAGTCTGCTCTGTAACAAGCTGTTCAGAGTGCAAATTCTTCTTTATCGAGAGGAGAACTTGATTGGGGTTTACAGGCTTGATGATATAATCGGCAATCTTCGAGCCTATGGCCTTATCCATGATATTCTCCTCCTCGGATTTAGTCACCATAATCACCGGTAACGAGGGGTGTGCCTCTTTGATAAGAGGCAGCGTTTCAAGTCCTGTCATTCCCGGCATCATCTCATCCAAAATCACAAGGTCATAGCTACTTGCATGCAACATATCTACAGCATCGTAGCCATTGTTGCATGTGTCGACTATATACCCCTTGGATGTCAGAAACATCACATGAGGTTTCAGCAAGTCTATCTCATCGTCTACCCAAAGTATCTTATTCATCACATTATTTGTCTTTCACTTTGTTTAACGCCCTTACCACCTGTTTAATTGTGGCATAGCTTGTTTTTAGTCGCTCTTCGAGGCTTTGAGGGCTACACCACTCCACGCGAGATATACCCTCCTCACATTGCGGTTTAAGCTCCCCGCTCACATATCTCATCCTCCACCAGCGGGTGCGCTTTAACTCCCAGTGTCCGTATGTATCGTAGGCGTGCCAAGTCTCAGTAATAGGCTCTATGTCAAGTAATTCTGCAACCACACCTGTCTCCTCACACACCTCTCTAAGTGCCGCCATATTCGCCTCCTCGCCAAACTCAATATGCCCCTTAGGCAAATCCCAACGATTGCGGAGATTAATCATCAGCAACTCGCCGTTTTTGTTTTGAACTGCGCCTCCTGCTGCCTCAACGACTATAAACTCCCTCTTAAGTTGCTCAAAAGATTGTTGAGGGTTTGAGGTGACGAGTACAAGGCATTTGCGAGTTTCGACTTTTTTTCTTATCTTAGCGCTCGAAATTATAGATAAGATATCCGTATAGACCTCGGTGTGATGCGAGTCGGGCGGCGTATTAGTTATAACCACCTCTATATCACCGAAATATATAGAAAACTTCTCCATAATTACAACAATTAAGTTAGGCAAAGATAGGAATTTAAGTTGAGAACGATATAAACAACAATAATCTTTATGAAAAAAATTCTCTTTTTTATGACATTTGCAGCAATCCTTGCAGCGGGCTGTTGCTCTGAGGATAAGGAGACGAATGCTCCAAAGCCTCTACAGATTGACAATGCACTTACTGCCGAGGAGAAGGAGGCGGGTAAGTTCACTCCAGAGGTTATGTGGAAGATGACCCGCATCGGCGCTCAGACTCTCTCAGAGGATGGCACAAAACTCATCTACACACAGACACAGTACAACATGGCTGAGAACCGCGGTATCACTCTTCTTTGGTTGCGCGATATGGCAACCGGCGAGGAGCGTGCTATGACCGACTATAACTCTACAAACACTGCGCCACAGTGGCTCAGCAACGAGCGCGTAGCCTTTATGTCTAACCGTTCAGGCTCTATGCAGGCTTGGGCTATGGATATCGATGGCAAGAACCTCACACAGCTCACCAATATCGAGGGTGGCATCGAGGGCTTCGGTATCGCTGGTGACCACGCCTTCTATGTACAGCGCGTTAAGGTAGCGGCGTTGAAAGGCTCGGATAAGTATGCCGATATGGATAAGTCTAAGGTGCGCGTTTATGACGACCTTATGGCACGCCACTGGGACTATTGGGATGATGGCTCATACCTTCACATCTTTGCTGCCGACTTCAAGGATGGCAAGATTGTAAATGGCAGGGATATCATCGGTGCAGATAAGGCATACGACGCTCCACTTGCTCCATACTTCGACACTGCCGAGATTAAGCTCTCACCTGATGGCTCTAAGCTTGCCTACACATGCAAGCCGCTCACAGGCACAGAGTATGCTCTATCTACCGACTCGGATATCTTCCTCTACGACTTTGCAACGGAGGCTACACGCAACCTCTCGAAGGAGGCAGCAGCTAAGGGTGTAGATAAGTTTGTGGGTTATGATAAGTACCCTGTATTCTCACCTGATGGCACAAAGATTGCTTTCCGTTCACAGCGTCGCCCGGGCAACGAGGCAGATCAGCAGCGTTTGTGGGTATATGATCTGACTACAGATGAGTGTCGATATATCACCCGCGGTCAGGACTACTGCGTAACTGAGGTTGTATGGGATGGCAACGAGGCTATCTACTTCGTTCTTCCATGGCGCGGCACACATCAGGTTGCTCATATCGACCTTGCTGGCAATATGAAGCATATCACCAAGGGTAACCACGACATCAACGCCTTTACCTTTGCGGGTGGCAAGATGGTGGCAAATATGAACACTATCTCTAAGGCTGTTGAGCTTTACGATGTTAACCTTGATAGCGGCGAGCTTGCACAGCTTACGGATGTAAACCGCGAGATTTACGACAATATAGACTTTGGCAAGGTTGAGGAGCGTTGGATTACTACAACCGACGGCAAGAAGATGCTTACATGGGTTATCTACCCTCCACACTTCGACCCTGCGAAGAAGTATCCTACTCTACTCTACTGCCAAGGTGGCCCTCAGAGTACCGTATCACAGTTCTGGAGCTACCGTTGGAACTTCCAGCTTATGGCAGCTGAGGGTTACATCATCGTGGCACCTAACCGCCGTGGCTGCCCATCATTTGGTCAGGAGTGGACAGACCAGATTTCGGGTGACTACTCAGGTCAGAACATCCGCGACTATCTTGCAGCCATCGACGAGGTATCTAAGGAGCCTTTCGTTGATAAGGATCACCGCGGTTGTGTAGGTGCATCATACGGTGGTTACTCTACATACTACCTTGCAGGTGTTCATGAGGGTCGTTTCAAGGCATTTATCGCACACTGCGGCATCTTCAACTTTGAGTCTATGTATGGTCATACCGAGGAGCTATTCTTCGTGACAAACGACTACGGCGGTGCATATTGGGAGATGGATAATGCTGTAGCACAGCGTTCATACGCCAACTCTCCTCACAAGAAGGTGGGCAACTGGGACACTCCAATCCTAATCATCACCGGCGAGAAGGACTACCGCATCCCATATAGCCAATCTTTGGAGGCCTTTACTGCAGCGCGCGTTCAGGGCATCGATGCTCGCTTGGTATCATTCGAGAATGAGGCTCATCAGGTATTCCAGCTACAAAACTCGGTGGTATGGAATCGCGAGTTCTTTGGTTGGTTAAACAAGTACCTAAAATAACATATTATAAACCAATTAAACTACAAAATTATGAGAATTAAAAATCTATTTTTAGCACTTCTCGCTTTGCCACTTATGTTCGTGGCATGTAACGAGGATAAGCCTGTTGACGAGGTGAAGGATGCTACAGTTACTGTGACAGCAGGCACAGCTACTGAGAACACACTAAGCTTCACTGTTGCATCTACAAATGCAGAGAAGGTTGCTTATTTGGTTGTTGAGGGCGATGCTCCAACAGCTTCTGAGGTGCTTGCAAATGGTACTGCCGTTGATGCTAATAAGAGCGTTGAGCTTACAGCTACTGAGCTTAAGGCTGAGACTAAGTACACTATCGTTGCGGCTGCACAGAACAGCAAGGGCGTAGTTAAGAACTCTATCGAGATGACTACACTTGCTGCTGAGACTCCAGGCCCAGGTCCAGGCCCAGGTCCAGATACAAAGGTTGAGTTTGTTGCATCAAACCTCGCCGCTGATTACTCTGACGAGGAGGGTATGCACATCTACGGCATCATGCTTGGCGACAAGGAGTTCGGCGATAACGGCTGGGGTGTTGATGGTGGTACTTACTTCACAATCTTCATTCTTACAGCTTCAAAGGGCAATGGTGTCCTTCCTAATGGTCAATACGCTCTTGGCGAGGAGGGAGGCTACACAACAAACACTATCCTCTACGACTACTCATACCGTCACCAGATGGCTAATGGCACAATGGTAAATAGCATGGAGATATTCAAAGAGGGTTATATCACTATCTCTGATGGCAAGATTGAGGGTGAGTTTGTGCTTGATCGCGATGATTCTGTTCATCATGTAGTATACGAGGGCGACCTCTCAGTAGATGATGGCGGCAGCCAAGCTCCAGTAGAGTTTGAGGCAACACACATAGCTGATAAGTGGTTGTGGGGCGGCTCATCAAACTATGGTAACAAGTATCAGGTTGTAGGCGAGGGCTTCTCAGTAGATGTTCACCTCCCAGCGCAGTTTGCTCAGGAGTACTCACTCACAGCTGGCGACTACACTTGGACCTCTACCACAATGTTTGGCTACAACGACTTCGAGAATGAGTTCACAACACGCTCATTAACTGTTGACGGCACATCAGTAGCTGTTGACGCTGGTAATCTCCTTGTTGCTAACGAGGGAGAGGAGTATCACATTGAGATGACTTTGGTTGGTCGTGATGGCTTCACATATATGATTGAGTTCAACGGCAAACTCAACGAGAAGGAGGATGTCGGTGGTTCAGATATCGTGATAACATCACTTGCTGAGGGCGAATTTAACAGCTCATACGGCTGGTACACCTTTAAGGGCTCTAACGACACCGTTACATTCGACCTTATCGTAAACGACTATCAGTCAACAGCAACATCTATCAACGCAGGTAGCTTCAGTTATGCTCCTATGAAGAGCTTCGCTGGCACTGATGGTTACTTCTTCGTTGACAACTTCAAGATGGATGGCATCAAGTATAAGCCAATGGTAAACTCAACAATGGTTGTAACCAACGATGGTGATAATGTAGGCATTACACTCAACCTCTATATGGACTCTGGCGATGAGCTTGTTGTAGTGTACAATGGTCCTATTGGTGAGGGCGGCAACACTCCAGCCGAGCCTACAAAGCTTGAGACACCTTCAGTATCGGGTCTTGTTGAGGGCAACGCAGCAACAATCAGCTGGCAGACCGTAGCAGGTGCTAAGGATTACTCAGTATCGCTCAACGGCACATTCTTGCAGACCGTAGAGACTACCTACATCATTTTGAGCGACCTTGAGTACTCTACAACTTACAGCGTATCGGTTGTAGCTAACCCTGCCGACACAGCTGTTAATTCAGCTTCTGACGCAGGTACTGCATCGTTCACAACTGAGGCTGACCCCAACGCAGGTGGCGGTGACGAGCCTGAGAATCCTGGCGATGGCGGTGAGGATGATAACGCAATAGTATTCAGCTCATGCACATACTTAGAGAATGTATATGGCATGTTGAAGCATTACAAGTTTGTAAGTGCCGACGAGCAGAATGTTGTACACATTTTTATGAATTCTAATAATAGTGGTACAGCAACACATTATATTCCTGTGGGCGACTACACTAACGACTCAATGAACAATACAGCACAAGGAACCACATTCTTTAACATGGACTGCAATGTTGGTGATTCAACAATTGCAGATACCATGATTAACGGTGAAAATTTTGCAAATGGTATTACAACAGACTCTAATAACACAATGTCTGTCACAGAGGCATCTAATGGTGGACACCACGAAATAGTGTTCGTTATTAAGGGTACTACATTCCGTTTTAGCGGCACAATTCAGTAGTAGTTAATATACTAAATCCTATTCTTTCGGAGCTTTCCCGCAAGGGAGGCTCCGATTTTTTTTGATGACAATTGAGACCTTTAAGAAAATTAAGATGGTTGCGGACAACGATGTGATACCTGACCTCGTAATGGTCCTAATAGTCCTAAGATACAACAGAAAAAGGCTCAATACCCCCCTTGAACAACCCGTTGATGATACAAATTAGCCTATTTGTTTGAATTTTGTAATATTTTTCTTAATTTTGCAAAAGAATTAAATAATCCCTAATTAATATAATGTGTCCTATGAAAAGATTTGCAATGTTATTTGCACTATGTAGCATACTATTTGCTGCATGCGACAAAGAGACTGGTGGGAATGAGCCACAAAAGGTGGCAGTTGAGAGCGTCATAGTTGACCCAACCAGCATAGAGTTGGGCATTAACGAGGAGGTGGAGCTAAATGTTGAGGTGCTTCCCGTAGATGCTGACTATGCCATCGAGTGGATTACTACAAACGCAGATGTTGTAGCAGTTACCGATGGTCGTATCAAGGGTATTGCCCCAGGTACAGCCATAGTTATGGCGAAAGCGGGTGACAAGACAGGCAGCTGCACAGTATCGGTTGTGGGTATACCTGTGGAGTCTGTAACCCTCGACTACCATGAGTTTGAGATTGAGGAGGGCAACAACTTTACATTTTCGGCAACCGTTCTTCCAGAGAATGCCGACAACAAGTCTATTATATGGAGCTCCTCAGCGCCAGATATCGTTAGAGTAAATGGCGCAGGTCAGATTACAGCACTTCGCGGAGGTGTGGCAACAATCACCGCAAAGGCTGGCAAGCACACAGACGAGTGCGTTGTGACCGTTACGGCTGCTCCTCTTGGCGTGGGTTACTACTACTACTCAGACGGCACATGGTCACAATCTCTTGACCCAACTCGCACTCCTATAGGTATTGTATTCTATGTTGGCGATATCACAGAGACTGACCCAACACTTAAGGCTGACCATCCAAATTGTACTCACGGTCTTGTTGTAGCACTTGACGAGATTAATGGTATTCCATGGCAGCGCAACTACAAATCAACAATAGACGAGAATACCCAAGAGGTTCTTGCTGAGGGTTATGACGACACCATTGGTCGCTGGTTGGAGATAAACACTGATTTCGAGACTATCACTTCAGGTTATGAGATGGGCGACAAGCTCAATCGCCCAATGGGCTACCACAACACCAAGGCTATCGAGGCTTTCAACAATGCTGAGGGCAATCAGCAGTGGCGAGTAACAGCAGTCGATTGGATTGTGGAGTACCGCACAAAGGTTGCAGCCCCAGAGCAGAGTAGCGGTTGGTACTTAGGCTCTTCTAAGGAGATGTCACTCCTCGTATCAGGCGAATATGACAAGAACATTTGGGATATTGGCGAGTCAGGCACCTCTATACAGAATAAGAAGGATATCAACGAGAAGATTGCTATGATTGAGGGAGCTACCCAGATCGGTGTTGCAATTCCTGTTATGATGTTCTACTGGACAAGTACAGAGTTTACATGGGAGTTTGCCGGCGGTATGTTACCTATGAATGGTCGAGCACTTCAGATGTTCAAGGGCGATGACCAAGCATTTTATAGCGCGCGTGCAATCCTTGCATTCTAACGAGCATATAACATTATATCACATGGGGATGACTAAAGAGTAAATTGGTCATCCCCATTTTGTAATGAGGTGATAAAAAAGGTATAAATATTCCAACCATTCACTTATATCCGCAAAAAACATCACTAAATTTGTCTATACGAATTATTGTTGTACCTTTGCTACGACCTAATGGTCGGAATATGAAGAGAAAACACAAATAATTACTAAAATGAAAAACACTATTAAACTACTTATGTGTGCCTTATTTGCATTTGCATTTGCATTTGCAAGTTGCACACCTAACGAGGAGAATAAGTCTGATTTCAACTTCTTCCTCAGCGTAAAGGGCAATACAATCGTTGCGACATGGAGTGCTGTGGATGGCAGTGCGTATTATGAGCTTCAACTCAATGATAACGAGGCTGTCAAGACCAACAAGCTCATTTTCGAGTTTACGGAGTTGAGTTATAATACCACTTACACAGTAAAGTTTAATGCAATAAATGCTGCGGGCGAGTCTATAAAGAGTGATGAGAAGAGCATTGAGATTGGCGCACGAGTTATACCTGCATATCGTGAGTGGACACCAACGAACGGAGCCTCTGCTATGGCAATTTCGAACAATGGACGCTATGTCGTTGGTGGCTACGACCATCAGGGTATGATTATCGACCTCGATACCGATGAGATGACTCTAACCGAGGCTTTCGAGCTTTACGATGTTTCGGACAATGGTATTGCAGTTGGCTCATACCACGGTGATATTGTTGATGGCGTAGCTGCTGTTTGGAATAATGGAGAGATAAAGGTTGTCGACCTAAGCAACCTCACTCCAAATAACAAAATGAGTAATCTTACAGGTATCACACCTGACGGCACATACGCTGTGGGTTGGTATTGGGACTGGGATAGCACCGAGGAGACACCATCATACCTATCAACAATCTATGGTTCGATTATTCCTTTCTGCTATGACCTTGAGAAGGACAAGATTACACTTCCTAAGGAGGGTAACAACCTATTTGGCAGAGGTAGTGGTGCTATGTCATTGACTGCAGTAGCTCCAGATCGTTCAATTCTCGGTTGCGACCAGACCCACAACATCATGGTAGACCTTATCTGGGAGAATGAGAAGACAGGTTATGAGTATACAAAGCTTGAGACTGATGATGAGGGTTACCTTACTTACGGCATGGGCGACACCAACAACCGCTTCTCACCAAGTGGTAGATATGTATATGGTATATCAAGCACATACACCGAGACACCACAGATCAACCACCCAACCATCTATGACCGCACCACTAAAGAGGTTACTCTATTCGGCAATATGGGTTATGTCTCGGCTATGACTGACGATGGAGTTGTATTCCTCAATGACGCACCATACGGCTGGGGTACAACAGTATTCGTAGTCGACACCGCCAAGGGTGGCGAGCCTACAGAGTGGGAGAGTCTCGAGGATTGGATTAAGAGAGAGTATAATATCGACCTTGCCAAGTTTGAGCCAAGCACAGATACAGAGCCTGATACCACTTACGAGTTGGATGGTTCAATCATCGTTGGAACATCTGCTGACGGTCGCAAGTTGCTTGGTATCACTTCAACAATGAGTGGCTATGTAAACTTCGTTATCGACCTTGATGGCGTACCTGCAGAGTAATTCACATTTTGCTAAATACAAAAAGAGTGGTTGGAGCATCGGCTTTAACCACTCTTTTGCATTATAGAAAATTTTCGTATTTTTGCACTATGATACGACTATCTCTTATTATTGCAACATACAACCGCGCCGAGCAGCTTATGGTAACACTCGCCTCTGTTGGAGAGCAGAACGCTAAACCCTCGTTATGGGAGTGCATCATTGTGGATAACAACTCCCGAGACAACACCCAAGAGCGCGTAGCAGAGTTCGCTAAAGAGCATCCTACACTCAATATCCGCTACTGCTTTGAGCCAAATCAGGGTCTGTCCTACGCACGAAACAAAGGTATTAGCGAGGCTAAGGGTGATATCATCGCCTTTATTGATGATGACGAGCGCATCGTAGCGGAGTTTATCAACTCCTACATAAAACTCTTTGATGAGCATCCCGATGCGATGGCGGCGGGTGGTAAGATTATCGCCGAGTACCCCACAGGACGACCTCGCTGGATGTCCCACTACACCGAGCGCCCTATAGCCAACCCTATGGACTTTGGCGACTACATAACCCCATTCCCCAAGGGACGCATCCCGGGAGGTGGTAATATGGCAATGCGTCGCGAGTTGTTTGACAGCGTAGGCGTGTTTGACACCTCGCTGGGGCGTATGGGAGGTAAGCTTATAGGTGGTGAGGAGAGCGAACTCTTCGAGCGTATATATAGCTTAGGGATGAAGTGCTACTACGCACCCCGAGCCGTTATGTATCATATAATCCCCGCCGAGAAACTCACAACCGAATACTTCGAGCGTCTATGCTACAATACGGGCGTAAGTCAACTCACACGCGCCAAGATACACAATCGCATAACTCAGCTCTATATTGGTGAGGCGATGAAGTGGTGTGCTACCCTGCTCCTATGCCTACTCCACCGCCCTGCACAGTCGCGACACCTTATAAAGATGCGTCGTGAGATAACAAGAGGCATACTCCAAAGGTAAGGGCATGTATATATGATTTGGGTATCATAATTAGGGTTGTTACGCAAACTTTTATACGCCAATCCCTATAATCGCCATTTTTTTACTATCTTTGTGTAATTATATTGAACAAATGTGTAATAAATAGATAAAATATTAAAATAAACAGCTATGAAAAAATTTATGTATCTACTCTTCGCCTTGCCACTTTTGTTTGCGGCATGCCAAGAGCCTGACTCAAATGTTGACAAGCCACAGCCACAGCTGAACTTGTCTACCGTTAGAATGGAGTTCCTTGCCGAGGGTGGCGAGGCATCAATTGACTACACCATTGACAACCCTATTAGTGGCGTAGAGCTTAGCTATGAGTGCGAGGCTGATTGGATTGAGGAGCTTGCTATTGGAGAGGATAAGATTACCTTTACCGTGGCAAAGAATGTGCGTGGCGAGCGAACCACGACAATAACCTTCAAGTATGATACTATCACTAAAGAGGTAAGCGTTAAGCAGTACTCTGACGGTGGCGACTACGAGACATCACTAACTCTTGAGCCTTCGGATAAGGTTGCATTTGGTCGTGAGGGTGGTCAGGGTCTTATCAAGTACACCTTGAAGAACCCTATCGAAGGGGTAGCGCTTGAGGCTCGATGCGAAGCTGCGTGGATTTCTGACATTACAATCACCACAAAGAATATCAACTTCATAGTGGCAGCAAACAACACAGGCGATAATCGCAGTACGACCCTTGTGATTACATACGATACGCTTTCATACGAGATTGCTATCGAGCAGTCTAAGGAGGATGCTATCAACACCGTAGAGCTACACATGGATTGGGCTACACGCGTTGCAAGTTCCGAGTTTGGTCTTCCAAACAACTACTTCTGCCTGACCTTCGGCGACAACAACGAACTTACGCAGTTCGCCTTATCATTGGTTAGCAACGAAGGAAGCGATGTTCTTAAGGGGGGCGTCTACACACCTTTGACAGAGGACCTACTCCTCGAAGGCACCCAGTTATTTATCTTCACCGAGGGCGACAAACCTATCACATTTATCAATGGTCGCGCAACTGTGGAGGTTGAGGAGAATATCTACAAATTCGACATCTATCTATCACATCAAGATGGAACATCTTACCACATTACCTACGAGGGCGAGGTATCGCGCATGGCTATTGACCCTTCAAACTTCGTACCATACTCTGTTGTGGCGGTATCATGGTGGAACCCAGGCAACTTCTCACTTCAGCTCTACATCAACATGGCCTATTGCCACGAGTTGGATATGTATGACCTGATTGGCAATAGCAAAGACTACCTTGCCGAGGGTGTTTACACATTGGCACAATCGGGAGGTAATGGCAAGAAACAATATATTGACAGCTCATGGGCCAAGTATAGCAATGGCGACGGCACCAACGAGTGGCTTGCAGATGCCGAGATTGAAATCAAGCACAACAATAAGCGTACAACAACCATCAAGGGCTTCCTAAAGACCGAGAGTGGTATTGTAGTAAACATCGACTGGACAGGTGTTGTCGAGGGCTTCGATCTTACAGGTTATGTTGCTCCAGAGCCAGATTTGGACTACGAGCTTACAGCATCACACCTTAAGGGCGACTACTTCCCTGCGGGCGTTAACGGCAACTCGTTGAACAACTACAACTTTACACTTTCAGATACGCCTATCAACCGCAACTACCCTGCTCCCGGCTCTGTGAACTTCAACTTTGACCTTTACTCGGATATTGCCTCGGAGGATAACACCATCCCTAATGGCACCTACACCTTCGACGCTACAAACAGCAAGGCAGCAGGCACGGCTTGTGGCAAGAACACCTTAGGTTTCAAGGTTGACCTTTCGGGCGACAAGCACTCTAAGGATTGGAAGTTCGTGGAGGGTAGCGTTGTGGTGAGCGACGGCAATATCGAGGCTCTATTTACCACCGACAGTGGCAAGAGTGTCACTTTGCACTACAATGGCGACCTTACACTTCGTCCATACTCACCAGACAACAACTACGATGCGGTATCTCGCCTTTATAAGGATGTGACGCTCAACATCACTGACGCAACAATCGATGCGTATAACTCTGGTAACTGGTACAAGACCGATGGTGCAGACAACTGGACTGTAACACTCTTCGAGAATGAGTCTAAGCGCGACGGTGTGGTCATCGCACTTGAGTTCTTCGCCGATAAGAGCGTTGGTGGTTGGGACTTTACATACAAGGCTGTAGCCGAGAAGAATCTAAATAACAAAGAGGCGTATATGAACTCATTCCTTGCGGGTTATCTGATTGGCACTACACCTGCAGGCTCATGGTACAAGGTCCTCGACGCAGATGGTAACCCAACATCTGAGATGGCACCAATCGTAGGCGGCACAATCGATGTCAAGAGCAACGACGATGGCACTAAGACCATCACATTCGATTGCGTTGACGATGCAGGTTATAAGATTACCGGCAGTGTAACTACAAAGTAGACAGCCATATAAACAATCGCACAAATGAGAACAACCACTCATATTATAAGGATATTTCTCTATCTTCTCCTTGCCGTGCCATTCATCTTCGTAGGCTGCGAACGCACACCACAAACCGAGAATGGAGGTAAGGAGGAGGAGAATCTTCCTAAGATTAATCTCTCGACACAGCAGGTAAGATTATCAGCTGAGGGAGGAGAGTTCAACATCACCTACACCATTGAGAATGAGAGGGAGAACATGGAGCTTAGTGCGACATGCGAGGCTATATGGATTAGGGATATCAACATCACCAAGGAGAATATCACCTTCACGGTGGATGATAATGAGTATGACCATCGCCAAACCATACTAAAACTCAGCTATGACACCATTACCGAGGAGGTGGTTATCGAGCAGGAGGCTTTCGACGGCATCAACTTTAGGGCAACAATCCTAAGTGGTGAGTACTACTCTGCAGAGTCGCTCTATTGGAGCGCCCACAACTACTACTTCACACTTTCGGATGCTGTCATCGACCGTAACAACCCCGTACCAAACTCCACCTATTTCTATTTTGACCTCTACTCAGAGAGTGCTACAGAGGATTTTACCATACCTCAGGGCAGATACACCTATGACCCAGAGAGTCAATGGCTTGCAGGCACACTCAATGGAGGCAAAACCTATGGTTTTAGAATTAACAGCTTGGGTACAGACTACGCCGAGAAGTACTTCTTTACCGAGGGAGAGGTTGTTGTAAGCGAGAATAGTATTGAAGCTCGTTTTCTGCGCGACGATGGCAAGAGGGTGATAATCAGCTATGAGGGGGAGCTTACAGTAACAAATAGAAGCCCCGTGGATGAGGAGTATCTCTCAACGCTCAGTGGCGATGTTGAGCTTAACTGCACAGATATGTTACTATCTGCCAACTACTACGGCAGCTACTACACATCCGACACCGACAACTGGACAATACGCCTATATGAGGATCCCAATATGCTGAACGGTATCTTCATCCAGCTTGAATTGCTTGCCGACCCATCGGGCGACTGGAACCTAAACTATCACGCCTTGGAGGATAACTCTTTTACAAATCCTGAGCAGTATATTAACACATTTATCAAAGGGTATCTAAATAGCGGCCAGATTGCAGGCTCGTGGTACGCCGTACTTGAGGGTGGTGCTATCAACTACAACATGGCACCTATAACAGGCGGCACGATTGATGTGATATTCAACACCGATGGCTCAAAGAGTTTTATTCTCGACTGCACGGATGATGCTGGCAATAAAATATCTGGCATACTCAACGGCTCTGCAAAGTAGGGCAAAGAGTAATTGAAGGTGGTTTTTATAAGGTAAGAGAGACGCAAGAGACAAAAGAGAAGTCGCGGACAATACACGAGCAACACTCGCGGACAACACTGAGCGACAGGAGTAACCCAAGAGACAAAAGAGAAGTCGCGGACAACGCTGATACTGACATCGCTAAGCCCCGACCTCGCTCTTGTCTCTTGGGTCTCTTTTGTCTCTTGGGTCTCTCCTTTCCGCTTTAATCACTTTCAACTTTCATCTTCGCTCTCAAAAAATAAAATATGCAATTTGTTTTGAAAATTAATTTTTTTCATTAAATTTGCATTGGGTAAGAGATAAACTTATAAAACAAACCAAAAATATCAATAAACTTAAATTAACGATTATGAAAAAGCTATTCTATCTTTTGTTGTGCGTACCTTTGGTATTCGCATCATGTGACAAGCTCTTTCCAGAGGAAAACGAGCCTGCTAAGAACATGGTTTTGACGCTCACATCAGAGGCTACATTGAACTTTGAGGCTGAGGGTGGTGAGGCTGTTATCACCTTCGACCTAAAGGAGGAGACACGCAGTGCTGCACCTCTTATGGTTGAGGTTACATGCGAGGCTGATTGGGTTGAGGCTACACTTGTAGAGGCAGAGAACAAGGTCAATGTTGCGGCTAAGGCTAACGACGCTGAGACTTCTCGCGAGACTAAGGTTGTGGTAAGCTATGGTACTCAGAAGTTTGAGGTTGCAGTAAATCAGGCTGCAAAGGTTGCCGCACCATCATACGCTATGGATGTTAAGTTGGCAGCCGCTGAACGCATCCCAAGTGAGGAGCTCGGCTTGGGCGTTAATGACTATGCTTTGGCGTTCATCGACGATGCTGAGAATGTTGAACTTGGTTTCATCCTAACAGGTGATGCTGTTTTGAATGCTGGTGAGTATAAGGCTGAGGAGGCTGAGTTGTACACCTACGAGCCAGAGAAGGAGTACTCATTCGTTGACGGCGATGTAACTGTAGCTGTTGATGGTGAGAACTACTCTTTCGATATCACCCTAAAGGATGCTGATGAGGCACTCTACCACTTCACATACGAGGGTGTGGTTATCGGTATGGAGTATGAGGGTCCACAGGTTGAACCTGAAACATTCACACCTGTAAAGGTTATTGCAGAGTATTGGAATCAGGGCAACTTCATGCTTAAAATTTATGTTGATGAGACTATCTACCACGAGTTGGATATGTATGACTTCGTAGGTAACAACTCCAACTTCCTTGCAGCAGGTACTTACACTTGCGAGAACGAGATGCAGCAAGTTGGCGGATGGTCAGTTTATGGTCTACCTAATGACCAGACATCTCCAATCGTCGAGGCAGAGGTAACCCTTTCACGCTCTGAGGATGGTCAGACAACTATCGTTGGCTACATCAAGTCTGAGGATGGTCACTTCGCTTCATTTAACTGGACAGGCGTTGTTGAGGGTTTCAACCTCGCTGGTGGCACAACTAAGGAGGATATTATATTCGCTGCATCATTCTTCGGTGGTGAGTTCCTCTCAGCCGAGGATGCATATGCTCCTGCAAACAACTACTTTTTCGTCTTATCAGATACAGTAGCTGATGGTGGCACTCCTGCTCCTAACTCTACATTCTTCTACTTCGATCTATGGTCTAATGAGACAAACGACACCAACACTGTTCCTAACGGTGTCTACGAGTATGATATGACAGATAGTTGCGAGCATGGCACAGCAGGTGCATTCTATACTTACGGTTTCGTAACAAATGATAGTGGTGTTCCTACATGGTATATCTACAATGAGGGTACAGTCACCGTTACCGATGGCAAGATTGAGGCGATATTCATACTTGAGGATGGCAGAACAGCTACTATAACCTATGAGGGCGACCTATCATTAGGCTCTACAAGTGGCGGCGATAACAACGATCCTAACACATCATATTCAACCCTCACATCTGACATTGAATTTAACGAGACTGGATTCAGCTGTGTCAATGAGTACTATGCTGATTGGTACTCATCAGATACTGACAACTGGTGGGTAACACTTTATGAGGATGGCGAATCAAAAAGTGGCAAGTATTTCCAGTTAGACCTTCTCGCAGACTTCTATGCAGATAACTGGGGACTTGAGTATAAGCCATGGAGTGTAGGTAACCTTGTAAACACCTATATCCCCGGTGATATATCTGATAATGGCTTGACTGGTTGCTGGTATGCAGAGCTGACTAATGGTAATGTCACAGGCCAGATGGCTCCTATCTTCGATGGTACCATCAATGTTTCATTCAACGATGATGGCTCAAAGACCTTCACATTTGACTGTGTTGACGATGCTGGTCACAAGATTACAGGTACTGTAACAACAGCTCCAACCGCTTCTACCCTTTCAGCTAAGGCAAACAGCGGCAAGAAGGTGACTATCACTCTCCCAACCATGAAGAGCCGAGTTATCAGATAATTAATTATTAGGACAAACTATTATGTGGGTGGCTATTTCTCTTTTTAGCCACCCACGCTTTTTGTTCTAAGTCCGTGGTTAAGGAGGTTAGGATAAGACAAGATACCGAAGGGACCGATTATTAGAAGCTGTTTGAATTTTATTTCGAGAGTATTTGAAAATGGTGATTAAGGGGAATTTAGGGAATTTAGGGAACTTAGTGAATTTAGGGAATAAACTCTCTAATCTCCCTATACTCCCTATACTCCCTATACTCACTAATCTCCCTAAACTCCATAAACCACCTCGGCAGTCGTCCCGTGAGTTTGGGTGGCTCGGGATTTTCAATTTTCTGCTTAAAAGAGTATGCACCGAAGAGAGGCTCTTGTATCCGAGGGCATCGGCTATCTGTTACAGCATTTTTTTCTGATTATAGCTACGACTTTAACATATTTATTATATATTTGCAAAGTGAGAGTATGGTTCAATATTAAATTTTTAATAAACTATGAAAAAGTTACTTCTACTTCTTGCACTTTGTGGTATTGGTTTTGTTGCCTGCAACAAAGATGACCAAGGTGACAAGACTAACAACGAGAATGAGGAGCAGACACCTGTAACAAACTACGATAAAGAGTTTCAGGCTAAGCGTTTTGAGGGTATCTATTGGGGTACAGAGTACTCTACAGATTACAACTATTATGTTATTCTCTCAGACATAGGCGTAGACAAAAAGGCTCAGCCAATGGCTGGAGGCACATATTACATCTTTGACATATACTCAAATATCGCAGCTGAGGAGGAGGGTCTACCTACCCTTCCTAACGGAACCTATACATTTGATGCGGAGGATAGCCTTGCTGCTGGAACATTCTCAAACGAGGGTAGCTGGGCTGCAAAGATGGATGCTGAGGGTGGCTACGAGGCAGTCTACTATATCGAGAGTGGCAGCATCACTGTTCAAGAGAATAAATTCGACGCTGTTATCAAGCTCACAAATGGCGAGGAGCATCATATAACCTACAATAGAGAGCTTTATGTAGCTACAGACTATATTCTTTCGACATTTAGCGATGATATAGAGTTCGCTATCGAGGGAGCAACATTCACTATCACCAACCATGGTACCGAGAATGATTTTAACAAGTATAACTGGGGCATCGAGGCTGTAAAGGGTGACGACTACTTTGTCTTTGACATCTACAATAGCAGCGCAGACTCCGTAGCTGGCTTATACACAAACATCGACGCTTCAACCACAGATTACAACAACAAGTTTGTACCGGGCATCTTTACAGATAACCTTATCGGTTGTTGGTATGCAAAACTTACGAATGGTACAATCAAGGGTGATAGCTGGGCTCCAATGACAAGTGGTGCAATACAGATTGCTCAGCAGGGCGACGCTATAACCATCACCTTTGGTTGCATGGATGATGCTGGTAACAATATAGGTGGCAGTGTAGCAGGTACAATTAATCGATAAATCACACCTTGCTTTTCAAGATAGTTTGCTATATTTGGGGTCATTAGACACTACAACAAACTTTCTGCAACAAACTACGCTACAAGTGTTGAAAACTTATTGTTTTTTTGTATTTTTGTACTGAAATAGGCATATAATTACAAACCATTAAACTAATAGCATTATGAAATTGAGAAATTTATTTTACCTTTTGTTGTGCTTGCCTTTGGCATTCGCATCTTGTACTCCTGAGGAGGATAAAACTCCTGAGACTCCTGCAATTGAGCTTACAACCGAGGCTCTTGAGTTTGACGCTAAAGGCGGTGTTGGTCTCATCTCATACACACTCAACAGAGTTATCGAGGGTGCCTCATTGGAGGCTACTTGTGAGGCAGAGTGGGTATCAAGCATCACTGTTGGTGACAATATCACATTCGTGGTAGCATCTAACACAACCACCGAGCCACGCTCAACTGTGGTAAATGTAACTTATGACACTCTTGCATTTGAGGTTCCTGTATCTCAGCAGGGTAAGGCTGCTTCAACAACTCCTGTATTTGAGCTTGTTGGTGAGCAGACCTTGACATTTGGTCAGGAGGAGAAGATAGGCAAATTCTCTTATAAGTTGGAGAACCCTGTTGCAGGTGTTAATGTTGAGGCAACAACCACTGCAAACTGGATTTCACAGGTTAGTGTGATTGATGAGGAGTCAGAGGTTCGCTTCATTGTAGCTGCTAACACCGGTGCTGCTCGTACAGCTACGATTAAGGCTACTTACGGTCTCATCGAGTTCGAGGTAACTATCGAGCAGGCTGAGTATGTTGCTCCAGACCCTGTTATCACATTCGAGGATAGTGAGGTAACTGTTGAGGCTGAGGGTGGCGTACAGAGCGTTGCATACACTTTGGAGAACCCTGTTGAGGGCGCTGAGCTTGTGGCTACCGCTAATGTAGATTGGATTAGCGAGGTTGCTGCTCAGGATGGCACTCTCTCATTCACCGTAGCACAGAACGATGGCGAACTTCGTAATGGTAAGATTACTTTGACCTACGAAAATATCACTGCCGAGCTTACAGTAATTCAGCTTGTTGCTGGCGCAAACCCAGACCTAACTTATGCAATATATCCTTTGGATTTCCTCAAAGCTCAGGCTCGCACAGCTAACATTTGGGATATTACAATCTCAGAGACTGATGTCAATCTTGGTAGCAATGTACTCTCTCGCATTACAATTCAGCTCGCCAATGACAACGCAATGCTTATCCCTGATGGCACATACTCTGTAGAGAATGGTGGAGTACTTGTTAACAGCTCTACTGATAACTCATATAGCACATATCGTACTACATCAGCAGCTACCGACATCACTAATGCAACATTCACCATCGCTAACGATCGTGAGAATGCAACATCTGCAATCAGCTGCTCATTCCAAGTAGGTAATCAGGTGCTTTCATTCGAGTACACAGGAGCTGTTGAAGGCTTCGTATACGAGGAGCTAAGCGACGAGGGTATCACCGAGTGGAATAGCTTCCGCATCTATAGCCAGTGGGGTTCAAATGTGTATACATACCTCCAGGCACAATCTGTTCAGGGTGTAAACTTCGACCTCTATATCACTAACAATGTAGATCCTATTGCAGGTGGCATTGGCGTAGGTACTTATGTAGTGGACACTTGGAAATCAACAGAGGATCGTTTCATTGAGGGTGGCGATACTGGTTCTTCAAAGATCAATGGTTCCTATATCCAGACTGGTGGTACTATGACTGTTGAGAAGGATGGTGATAACTACAATATCACATTCGACTTTGTTGACGCAAACGGCACAGCTTGGAAGGGTACTTATGTAGGTACTCTCAACTAATTTACAGACCATTTTTCAAAGAGAGTGAATAAAAAGTGTATTTTGTCGTTACGCTTGCCCTCAAAATGCTCATTTACGCTCAGTAAACTCCGCTTATTCGGGCTTCGCAAGCCTAAAACTACATCTTTTTATTCACTCTCTTATGTTATGGGGGCTGGCCAAGTTTCTTTTGAGTCAGCCCCTTTTTTTTAGTGACAAGAGCGAAGCCGCGGACAACGCTGATACTGACAACGCCAAAAACCCTCCTCTCTGGTTAACCTCCCTAATCTCATTAATCGTAAGGTCGAATAAAAGTTGGTGGTTATTTCCTTTTTAGTCACCCGATATTTTTTTGTGCGCAATAGCCATAATATAGAAAAAAGTAGTATATTTGTATTGTGAAAGACTATGTTTTTACAGAACAGACTTTCGGAGAATAAACCAACAACCAAATAGTATGAAAAAGCTTCTATTATCACTCTTGGCATTGCCACTACTATTGTTCTCATGCGAGAAACCTTCAAAGGAGCCTGCACAGGAGGATATCATCACCTTGGAGGTAACATCCGAAAAGCAGCTATCATTCAAGGCTGAAGGTGGCGAGGGTGTCATCAACTACACTCTTACAAACGCCACAGACCTCACTCCACTTAAGGTAGAGGCACAGCATACATGGGTAAGCATAACAGAAGTAGCAGAAAGCATCAAGTTTAATGTCTGCCCAAACGATGAACTCGCTGAGCGCTCGACAACAATTACTATCTCGTACAACACACTAACACAGAGTGTTACAATAAAGCAGGATGCCGCATCATACTGTTGGGCAATTGTAGGTTCAATGACAAATGATTGGGATGCAAGTTGTGCCATAGAGATGGAGAGCATAGAGGGATACTATGTGGCAAGAGGCATGGAACTTAGCACTACCGACTCCTTTAAGTTTATATTAAATGGAGTGATGCAGGGTGCGCTTGGAGGTAATGGTAAAGTCTCGGAGTGCGATTTCAAGTATGATGCACAGAAATATGGTAGCGACATTCGCATAAATAAGTCTGGTGTCTACGACATTTATCTCGATGAAACTCTTGATAGCTACTACATTATGAGCGAGGGCAAAGACCCTAAGTACGCCGAGGAGGCTCTCAAACCGGGCGAGGATGTATGGTATGTGAATATTCTTGGAGAGAATATAAAAATGCGCAACTCAGGAATATTTGTCGTAGCAACCGATGTAACACTTCCCAACGAGGGTTTTAGGTTGCGCAACAGCCTTACAGGCGAGTATGGAGCAGCTGGCGAGGATATCGCAGAGGTTGGTGATGAGATTACTATTGTAGGTGGCTCCGAGTATAACATCAAGGTCAATTTTGTAGCCGAAAACAAATACGACATCTACCTCAAAGCCAATGAATACAAAGTATGGGTATTGCCTAAGGGAGAAGAGCCAATTATTACACATATTGGCACATCTGCCGAGGGAAGTTGGTTCGATTCCAAAAACTTCGTAGTATGTATATATGCTGAAGGATTGAGAGTTACCATCGACTGCGACACTAAAGATAGTGTCACGGATGCCATTATTCCAGAGGCGACATTTTCAGTGGAGGGCATTGATGGCTACATCCTCAATAACCAGATCTGCGAGGTTGCCAATAATATTGGCAAGGCAGGCATTGTAAGTGGCTCTGTTTCATTCAAACATACAGACAATGGCTATGATATATACCTTGATGTATTATCAGATAGGCAGCAGATAGTCAAGCTTAAGTACACCGGCAAGATTACACCATTTAGTTTAGGAGGTACAAACTCTATTGTAAACCCGGGTGAGGATATGGAATAAGAAACTGTTTTGAATTTTATTAAATGAGTTTATCCGTTACTGCAAAAGATAGTTTCGGCTTCTTTGAGGCTCTTTTCGGCAACTTTTCATTTGTGATAATTGGAAATAGTCCACTATTACCTGCATACCCCAAATGAAAATTTACACGAAATTAGCACTCAAATAATCTCGAAATAAAATTCAAACAGCTTCTAAAGGTGGTTCTGGAAATTAGGTTGAGATGATTTTGAAGAGTATTTTTGGAGAAAACTACCAAAATAACCGAAAAAGAGTAAAACAACCCGTAGCATTATTACAAATTGATAGAACAACCCTCAATTATTTTACCAATCTATAAACATTACTATACTATTATTAACTTAAAAACACAAAATTATGGCAAAGAGATTATTCGCTATTTTGGCTGCTTGTGCAGTGCTATTTACAGCATGTGACACCGCTGAGGTTGGTGCATTCCATGTTACACAAACAGTGTTTGATAATATCTCTCCAGAGGGTTCTTGTCTTCAGGTAAGTTATGTTATTGATACTGCTGTCGAAGGTGCATCTGTTACAGCTTCATCCGAGTGTGACTGGTTGCAGGATATTCACTACTACCCAGAGGACTCTTTTGTTCAGGTTTGTCCAGCTTTGAATGAGTCTACAGAGCCTCGTTCAGGCGTTGTAACCTTGAAGTATGCAGGTGCATCTGTAGATGTTACATTCAATCAGTTGGGTGCATTCGATATGTAAAACTTTAACCGTTAGAATAATATGTTAAACAGACTCTTCTCTTCTATCGCACTATTTGCGATGCTACTCACATCATGTGAGACACTTTCTGAGCCAACCGACGCTCCAAATAGTGAGTATACCGGGGACAAATTTAGTATCACCTCTGGGGCTATTGTCAACATTGATGCAAAGGGTGGTGATGCAGAGATAGAGTACATTATCAACTATGAGGTTGAGGGTGCTGAGCTTACAGCATCCTCGGCCGATAGTTGGATTACAATCATCAATGTAGGTGAGAGTGTGACCTTTAGCGCAGATGCTAATTTGGAGGCACAACAGCGCATAGGTATTATCAGTCTCAGCTATGCTGATACCACAATCAATGTGGGCGTTCAGCAACTCGGAAGCAACTCTTCAAACACAGAAATCAACATCGCAGTGACCTCAGATCGCGTAATCTCTTTCAACTCACTTGGAGGCGATGGCACCATAACATACACTGTAACCGATAACGATAACGATACAGAGACTCAGGTTACTGCTGACAGTGACAGTGAGTGGATTGCGATTATTGCGATTGATAGCCAGAGTGTAGACTTCACCGTGACACCGAACAACAACGCCGAGAAGCGTACAGGTCATATCTTCTTACGCTATAAGAGTGCAGAACTAAAGGTCACAATCAAGCAAGAGGCCATATCCGCAAAACCTATACTCTCAACAGAGAGTAATCCGATTAAGTTGGGTGGCGAGGTAAAGTTTACGGTCATCTCTGCAAATCAAGATATAACATCGGAGGCTAAAATATACGAATACTACTCTCGCAAGGAGGTTAGCAACCCTTACACGCCAACAGCCGAAGGCGAGGAGGTATTCTACGCAATGTATAACAACCTTAGCTCTGATGTATTGACGCTCTACATTATACCAGCCAATAGCGCTGATATACCTAAGGATAGCAACCCTTCAAGCTATGACTTTAAGTATCGTATGCTTCTTATCGACCATACAGGCACCAATTGTGGTTACTGTCCAAACATGATGAAGTCACTCAAAACCGTTGAGGCAAATAGCCAGTACAACGACCAATATAATATCGCTATGGCTCACTCATACAACAACGACGATAAGGCATACTCCACCACAGCCCTTGCCATACGCTACTATTACCAGAAAACTCTGGGCGTTCTCACAGGCTTCCCTACCTTGACATACAACTATCAGTATGGTGATAGTGCTGGCTCTAACCTTACATATATATACAAGCACTTAGATCAGCTTAAGCGTGAAAAACAAGATGCGGCAGTGGCAGTAGCCACAGCGACCGAGGGCGATGACATTATCGTGACAACTGCCATAAAGTCAAAGGTTAGTCGCCAATATAAGTACAATATCTACATCTTGGAGGATAATATCTATAGCCCACAATACAACGCCAGTGAGTCATGGATGAATACTCATAATAATGCCATTCGCCACTGTTATCCAGAGCTAACGCAGTATGAAGATATCTCAGGCGAGGTGTGGGGCTATGTTGATGGTGGTACCACAATGACTAAGACAGTGAGGGTCCCTATCACAAATAGTTCATGGGTACGCCAGAACCTTAAGATTTTGGTTGTTATATCCGCTAAGGATGCTGCCTACAACAATAAGTTTGAGGTTGTAAATACGGCGATGTGCCCAATTGATGGCAGTATTGGTTTTGAGTATATTAACTAATAACTATTATTATAACCTAAAATGAAAAAATTACTTGCTCTATTTGCACTTTGCGCTATTGCTTTATGCTCATGCGAGCGTTCAAACGACAATCAGACACAAGGGTCTGACCTTATGCTTACTATCACATCCGATCAGTATATGAAATTTACTGAAGATGGTGGCGAAGGCATAATTGAGTTCTCTCTTACCGAAGCTGAGGGTACGCGCACGGAGGATACACCTACAGTTGAAGCTACATGTGATGCTGAGTGGATCACGATTAACGGCACCGTAGATAATTGCATTAGCTTTAATGTAGACCCTAACACAGGGGCAGAGCGTATGGCAACAATCCACATTGAGTACCTATCTCAATCTGAGCTTGTTGTTATCTCGCAGGCTGGTGGTGCGACTGTCAACACCACATTCACAGCCACACACCTCGGTGGCACATACTATGGACGCTTTCTTGGTGATCGAGGATATAACTTCTTTGTTATTCTCTCTGATATGCAACCCGAGAGCGTCTACACAAAGCCGTATGCTGCAACTGAGTACCGCTTCGACCTCTATTCAGGCGAAAGTTCTGCATTCAACTACACACATCGCATTCCTGTAGGCACATACACCATTGACCACGCGCGTTCGGGCGATCCTTATACTATCGACGGCTACCGCGACTGTAGCTATTTGCTTACGGGCAATAACACAAGTACACCATACCTTGATGCCACATTGGTTGTAGATGAGGATAGCATCATTGCAGAGATCAAATTTATGGATGGCAGCGTTCACCGCGTTGAGTACCATGGCTCGCCAGTTTTGGGAGACTACTCTCAGCCTACATACGCTGATATATCACCTGTGAGCCAGTACACTTCAGACATTAATTTTGATGTTAAGGAAGGTACTATCTCGGCATACTACCGCGGTGATTGGTTTGGCATTGGTCACGACAACTGGTTCTTACACATGATTGAGGACAAGAATGGTGGCTTCAATGGTGTATACTTGATTTTTGATTTCCTTGTACCAAAGTCTTTGGGAGGATTTGACAACAAGGAGGGATTTGTTGGTGAGTACACAATCTTCAGCGAACACCCCGATAGCTACGATTACACCATTCCTGAGGGTCGCTTGCGCGATGATCCAACAACTTCACGCATGGTATCTATACTGCGTAAACGGTCAGGTAGATATGTCTATGGCAGCACCTATGAAGGGTGGTAGTGTTAAGGTCGAGAAGAGCGAAAATGGGTATCTGCTCACCATCGATAGTATCGATGACAATGGCAACAAGATTCAGGGAACATTTGAGGCAGCAGTTAGCGACTACGACAACCAGAGCGTAGAGTAATTACTGAAGCTACCGATAATTACAAACAAATGTGGGTGACTATTCTACTTTTAGTCACCCACTTTTGTTTGGAGGTTGAATATAAAGATGTAGTTTTAGGCTTAACACCGCTCACGCTCTGCATAGCCTGCAAGCAGTCTCGGCTCTCGCTTAATCGGGGCGTTGCGAAGATAAAACAAACTGCTTCTAAGAAGCTGTTTCGGCTTTTATTAAAGATGTTTGCGTTGCTGCAAGACAAGTGTTTCGGTCTCTTTGAGGCTCCTTATTCAGCCTCATACTTCCCTCTTCGAAACTCGGCAATAATTATTCCCGTTGCCATTGCCACATTCAACGACTCGGATGTAGGACAATTTGCTGGATATGGCGGAATGAAGAGTCTATCTGTCAACGCCTCTTGGCACTCGTCACTAAGCCCACGACCCTCATTGCCCATAACAATTACTCCCCTATTTTGCAACCTTTTAGAGTAGATATTCTCGCCATCAAGTAGCGTGCCATAGATAGGCATACCGAGGTTCTTGGCCTCGTTTAGCACCTGGGCAAGGTTATCGACATAGTGTACCCTCACACGCAATATAGCACCCATTGTAGCCTGCACGACCTTTGGATTAAAGCAATCGGCACACTCCTTAGAACATATCACATCCCTTACACCAAACCAGTCGGCAAGGCGAAGTATAGTACCCAAGTTCCCAGGGTTTTGAACACCATCCAGGGCCAAAACTAAATTATTAGCTATGCTGGATAGTTGTAGTCTATGGCGAGGCTGTTCGACAATAGCCACACAATCTGCAGGCGTCTTGAGTTGTGAGATACGCTCCATATCCTTACGCTCCACATACTCCACACCACGACCAGCAACATCCTTGCGAGTGGTGTAGATAGCGCGGATGCGAAAATCCGAATTTTGTATCTCCTCAACAAGTTTTGCACCTTCAGCGATAAAGAGGCGCTCCTTGTCACGCACACGCTTATCCGAGAGCGAGCGGACAAACTGTATCTCAGCCTTTGTCATCGTTTGAACTATATAGTAAATGTTTCGCCTTCTGTGGCGATATCCGTATTTTCAAAGATTGTACGACACTCATCCCTAAGCTCCTCATGGTTCTTGTATCGAGATGAAAAGTGTCCAATGATTAGGCGTTTTGCCTCCGCCTTAAGAGCCACTTTTGCAGCCTCAATGGTCGTGGAGTGTCCTCGCCCCTTTGCCCACATCTCTTCGCTTTGAGAATATGTGGTTTCGTGATATAAAAGGTCTACCCCTCGAACTCTCTCTGCAGCTTTTGCCGAGTAGTTTGTATCCGAGAGATAGGCATACGAACGAGCCTTATAGGGTATATAAGTTAGCTCGGAGTTAGCTATAACCTCGCCACTCTCCAACACTATATCCTCACCACGCTTGGCAGCGACAATCTGAGATATAGAGAGGTTATACTTCTCGATTTTGAACTTGTCTACATTGAGTCCCGGCTGCTTCTCCTTAAAGTGATAGCCCGCCGTAGGGACACGATGACGCAACGGCACGGACCACACCTCCAAACTACTATTCTCGAAGATTATCTGATGCTCCGTGGTCCTTACCTCGTGCCATTTAACCTCGTATGGCAGATCATCCCAGAAGTACTTACGATGATACTCCAATATATCGCCCATAGGTGCTGGAGCATAGATATCAAGAGGTGTACGCTTGCCCTCTAATCCAAGTGTTGCGATTAACGGAAAGAGCCCAAAGCAGTGGTCTCCATGTAGATGTGAAATAAAGACAGCCCTAAGGCGCAGCGGATTAATGCCACGCCTTATGAGCTGCTGTTGTACCCCCTCACCAGCATCCACCAAGTAGTACTGCTCATTTAGGTTTACCACCTGAGCTGATGGATGTGCCTTTGGGGTTGGTTTAGCAGATGAATTTCCGAGTATCGTAACCGAAAATGCCACCTCCACCTCTCTTACTGAGCAAGCAACCAACGCTCGCAGTCCAAAGCAGCGATACAGCCAGAACCTGCAGCTGTAATAGCCTGACGGTAGTGTGGGTCCTTAACATCACCCGCAGCAAATACACCCTCAACAGAGGTCTTAGATGTACCCGGAGTAACCTTGATGTAACCCTGCTCGTCAAGCTCCAACTGACCCTTGAAGACCTCAACATTTGGATGGTGACCAATAGCGAGGAAGAAGCCCATGATATCGAGTACACGCTCCTCACCAGAGGTGCTTACCACGCGTACGCCTGTTACGCCATCCTCATCACCAAGCACCTCCTTAGTGTTATGCTCGAAGAGTACCTCGATGTTTGGAGTGTTGAACACACGCTCCTGCATAGCCTTAGAGGCACGGAGGTAGTTCTTACGAACGATAAGATATACCTTCTTACAGATAGATGCAAGGTATGTAGCCTCCTCACAAGCAGTGTCACCACCACATACTACAGCTACATCCTGCTTACGATAGAAGAAACCGTCGCATGTAGCACATGCCGAAACACCCATGCCGCGGAACTTAGCCTCAGACTCCAAACCAAGATACTTAGCCGATGCACCTGTAGCTACGATAACTGCATCAGCCTCAATCTCATGCTCATGATCAACAACAGCCTTGAAAGGACGCTGTGAAAGGTCGATGCTTGTGATGATACCCTTGCGTACATCTGCACCAAAGCGCAAAGCCTGCTTACGCAAATC
>JAFXBB010000127.1 GCA_017521945.1 Alistipes sp.
CCACGCCGTAGTACTTGCACACCTCGCCTACACAACCGCCTATCTTAAAACCCATTTCCCACAGGAATATACCCGTGCAGCCCTATGCGTAGCAGCAAACGATAATTTATAACGTGAGTGTGGTGTGAGTGAATACCACGAAAATCGCACAACGCTTTGAGGCATTGAGGTAAACAAGCCACACCGCCTCCACCGCCGGAATCACGGATTGAAACAAAAAATATAAGGAGTTCGATTGAACTCCTTATATTTTTTATTCATTTTGAAGCAATTAGGCGGATTTCAAGGCTTATTGGTCAAATAGTACATAAATGCGGGTGTTTGCCCGCATTTTCTACTTGTATTTGAGCTTAAAATACTCGTCTATAAAGAGCTTACGGTATCTCTTAGACATCCCATTGTGTACTCGCAACTTGTTTTTAGATCTGTATTGATTGCCTCGAGGATATTATTAGTATTAGGGATTGGTACATCAGGATTATCATACCAAGTCCAGAGCCATTTCATATGTCTTTTCATCGAGAAATAAGCACTCCTCACTCTGCGATGGGTATAGGTTTTTCTACCGGTTAGCTTATCCAAAGTTCGATGTTTAAGCCACTCTCCCCATTTCCCATACCATGTCTCTAACATCCCAGCAAAAGACTCCTTATCAGTATGGCAAAGTAGGTGTGCTATCTTTTGCAATTCCTTGCCTGCATCGGTCTGTGGATTCTTTGTAAGATACTCATCTACGGTCTTAACTTGGTGAAACTGACAATATTGTACCTGCGAGAGCTTGCGGTAATCCCCACAGACCATCACACACAATACCAAGTATCTTAAACTTATGCTCACGCAGCCACTCGATTCCCTCTAAGTAGTCGGCAATAGTCTCTTTCTTATCGAGGAATTTGCGCCATAGTAATCGCCTGCGATAGGCATCGACAATAAGCAAGACACTAAAGTTCTTACCCCAATAAGTCGCATCCGTCAGAATTACCACCTCCTTATATTTTGATACAATTCGTGTTGTATGTACTTGGCGTATTCTGCGCTGCACAGTACTTACTGAAAGACCGTGTCGCTCGGCAAGTTCAGAGAGTGTTTGCTTGCTCTTGACATACTCTTCGTATAGACTCTTTGGAGATGTTGAGCGCAGGGCTTTGGGAAGTACGGAATGACGATGGTAGTTAGCACAAAAATATCGCTGTTTACCCCGTTGTAGCCGTGTTTGACGAGGGTGCGATGCCCACATTTTGGGCAAACTTTTTATCCATTTCTAACGCAAATAGTGCAAATATATAAAAATCAATCAATTGCCCCGATTTTATGTACTAATTTTGACCAATAAGCCGGAATGTCAATATTGAGTACACGATTGCGTAGCTGTAAGTAACGCAATCTAGCCCCTGAGGGGGGTACAGAAGAGAAGAAGGAGAGTTTTTCTCTTTTTTTGTTTTATACTCCTACGGGAAGCGAGATCTCCTGGCGAATAAGCCGTATATGTTGTTTCAGCTTGAGCTTTTGTAATAATTTAAGAAAAGTCAGACGTCTTTTGCCTTCCTTAAATATAACACCCTATCGTTATATGAGAATTTAGGGAGAGCCTATTAATTACACCGTATTTTACTTTAAACTCCGCTAAATATCATTGATTTCGTCAAAAAATGCCCTTTTGCGTAAAAAAGACGCAAAAATTCTTGCAGATTCCATTTTAAGGGCTTACCTTTGCGTAATCTTAACGCAATAGAGGTATGAAAGAATTAAAATATTGTTATAAATATCCCCATCCGGCAGTTGCTACCGACTGCGTGATTTTTGGATTTGATGGAATGAGTATCAAGGTGTTGCTTATCCAGCGAGGCATTGAGCCATACAAAGGACAGTGGGCTCTGCCCGGAGGTTTTGTCGGAATTGATGAGTCTGCAGAAGAGTGCGCGCGTCGAGAACTGCAGGAGGAGACAGGGCTGGCTGGAGTTTCAGTTGAGCAGTTTCACACCTTCTCAGATATCAATCGCGATCCCAGGGAGAGGGTTATCTCCATCGCTTACTATGCTTTGGTGAAGCTATCAGAAGTAAGAGGCGGAGATGATGCCAGCAAGGCTCAATGGTTCTCCTACAACGACATTCCAAGCCTCGCATTCGATCACGACTGCATACTGCGTATGGCATTAAGACACCTCAGGGATCGCATCTGCTTTGAGCCTGTGGGATTTGACCTGCTGCCCGATGTTTTCACTATGACAGAGTTGCAGAGGCTCTATGAAGCGATACTGGGTGTGAAGTTCGACCGCCGCAACTTCTACAACAAGATGCTCAAGCTTGAAGTGCTGACTAGTGCCGAGCCTCGCCCTGAGAACGCGTCACGTCGCACACCAAGTAAGTATCGTTTCAACGCCGAGAAGTATGCCGAGCTGAAACAAAGAGGATTTAGATTAGAGTTTTAAATCTTACACGACGATGAAAAGACTACTACCACTACTTGTAATTGCACTTACAACCGCGTGCAGTGTCAATGATGCTACTACGCCCGCTAAACACATCAGGATGGACTGCAACAACGATAACCTCGCAGAGAGAGGCAAACTCATAGAGTTTGTCACAGGAGATTTCAATGGAGATGGACAGAGCGAGTATGCTGCACTCTATTGCTTTGATGGAGGCTCTGAAGACGATTGCGAGAACGAAACGCAGATGTACGGCTGCATCCGATTTGGAAACAGGGATATACCCGCACTCTATCCTGCGTGGGTGACATCCAACCTAACCAACGAAGGTGATCTCAACGGAGATGGTGCCGACGAGATTGGATTCCTTGTGCGTGAAGGGCCGTCTTACTGGGATGAATACAGGGTCTACACCAATAACACATACTCGTGGAGAGAGCTGGTGTCGGTGTCGCACCACGAAGACTGGAACCCCGCCCCATACCAGGAGCTAGTACGTGTCAACCCCAGTGACGCCGGTAGTCTCATCGTCAAGAGTACAGACTTCGCAGAAGATGGAGTTAAAGTCAACGAAATCACAGTAGAGATAAACAGGTAACATCAGTAACACAATACGAATATGAACAGAGGTATTATCGGCGCAGTAATTGGCGATATCGTAGGCTCTTCACGCGAGTCAAAGCCAGTATCAAGAAAGAGTTTTAAACTCTTTACCAAGGGGTCAACCATAACTGACGACACAGTGCTGACGGTCGCAGTTGCTGAATGGCTACTCAATCGCAACTTGACGAGCATCGACCAGACCCTGCGCAAATGGGCGAATCTCTATCCTAATGCAGGCTACGGAAGTTCTTTCAAACGCTTCTTGAAGAGCGAGGAGGGATCATCGCTCGGCAGTACTCACAACGGAGCAGTTATGCGTGTAAGCCCTGTGGGTTACCTTGCAACATCCATTGATGAGTGCTTGAGGCTTGCAAAGGAGTCTGCTGCCCCAAGTCACAACAGCAAGGATGCCATTGAGGCTGCCCAGGCTACCGCTGTGGCTATCTATATGGCGCGTGAGGGCAGATCCAAGGAGGATATTTGTCATTTTATCGAGGACCGCTTCCACTACAATCTTCGCACCCCTTATGATGCTTTGCGTGAGGAGATTCACCTTGCCAGAACTGATCGTAACGGAGCATCTCGTGAAGCTAACCACGAGAGAATTGTCGGCGCACGCACCGCAACAGAAGATGCTCTCATAGCATTCCTTGCGGGAAGGAGCTACGAAGATGTAATTCGCAATGCGATTGCATTGGGTGGAGATGCCGATACCGAGGCTGCCATAGCTGGTGGTATAGCTGCTGCATACTACGGTGTACCTGATGAGATTATCCAGCAGGCTCTTAACTACATTCCGTCCGACATCCTGTACGTGATTAACCAGGTAGATGGAACTAACTGGATGCCATCGAAGCTGATTCCCCCGAAGTCAAGTCGCTGGAGTCGCAACGATGTTGTAATCTTCGCCTCTGATGCAGACGACACGATGGGTGAAAGCTCTTACTATCTCACTCATCCATCAAGGTACAGAAGGCATTACAACATCGGGTATCCGATTATCATCTTTGGCCCTTGCACGGTTTCGCTGGAGGATCAGATATACCTGCTCCGCCGCAAGTGTGAGGATAGCAAAGATACCCGCTGGCATCTGTACGACATAGGCATCGAGAGCGGCGTACTTTCCGTAGAGCAGTTCCGAACCCTGTTTGCGTGGGCTCTTGAGCTTGATAATGTATTAGTAACTCCAACTTTGTTAAACTTATAGAAGATATGCAACGAGTGATTGATTTGATTAAAACGGTTGACCGTAAAGGTGTCGAGAACGTTGTAAAGTACCTTACCGACAGTAATTATGCCATGGCCCGCTGTTATGGTCACCACAAGTATAAGGGTGGTCTTGTTGACCACTCGCTTGAGGTCTACGAGATAATGAAGCGTGACAATACACAGTTTTCAGAGGAGTCCATTATCATCTGCTCGCTCTTTCATGACCTGGGTAAGGCAAAATTGAGAGGTTGGAGTTTTGAGGGTGAGCATCCGTCACGAGCTATATCCATTCTGGCGAGATGCGGATTTGAACTAACCGAGGAGGAGGCTTTTGCTATCCGCTATCATCATCGCAAGAGTGTGGATGTTATCACACATCCTTATCGCAGAGCTCTCACCAAGGCTGATATGGAGAGCACAGCAGTCTGGAAGCGAAAGTATGGCAAACCCAGCAAAGAGGATGTATTTTGTGGGTTGGTAAGTAGACTGTTGTAAGACTTATGAGTAGATTTTTTATTTGCCCAGCGGTTAATCTTGAGAACCTGCATGCAGATAAGAGCCTGGAGGTTACCGATAACACTATATCGTTGAAGGGTGAGGAGTCAAGTGTAACCATTCTCAATACCTATGTTGAGATTGATGATGTTGAGTTGTGTGGCAGCGTTGCTGTTTTGAAACATCTGGCGGAGCACCACGACTATATGATGATAGCTTCAGAGATGTTCTACGGCAAGGGCGAAGACTTTTTTGACGATATGCTGAAGAATATGTTCGATGAATCATTCTATAGTGACCTTGTCTTTGACGATTTTGCCACCCTTGAGATGCTCAATTTCAGTGACGAGTATGGCTGGTCAAACGAGTTTGTTGAAAAGCTGTCAGCCCGCAGAAGACAAATCAGAGCCGAGCTGGGCGTCAAGGTCGATTATAGTATAGGCGACAGAGTGAGTTTGGATTACTGCGGTGCTGATGCGACAAGTATGATGAGTGGAAAGGTGATATTTGCAGACAAGCATCACGCAATAGTGCAGGTGCCGTCCTATACCTATTGTCTGGCGGCGGAGTTTAATCGCAACACTATGCCGCTGGAGCAGGTTGAGGCGATTGTGGGAAAGCCCATCAGCGAAATAAAGATGTATGAATACGATCGTTTCGTCGATATGTACAACGCGCTGACCTTTATTGCTGAAAATCCCTTTTAGACTGTCCCAAAAATAAGAATGGTGCTTTAGTTAGCACCATTCTTGTTGTATTCTGCCTCAGCTCTTGTTTCTTGTGACCTAATTTATTCCAGCATCCACAATGACCTGATTTGGTATGTTGTTATATTGGCGCAACAAAGGCTCTGCATCACTTACTTTTCTTTCGCAATTTCCTATTTGAACATCTTGTAGAAAGGAGCGAATTTTCCATCCTCACCCTCTTTGTCGAGGATGGCGAACACCACCTCCTTAAACTTATTCTTAAACTCCGCCTCGTTGAGAATCTCATGGAACATAGCTGCGACCTTATCCACCGGCAAGCGGAATGCTCCGCAACCAAATGCACCTGCTACGAGCGAGTCGTGACCATTGGCTAAAGCAATGCGATATATGGTACGAATCTTGTTTCGCATAATCTCCTCACCCTCTGCGGTGAAGCCCCCTTTCGGTGCTTTATACTCAAGGTTTTTGCCGTGCTTCTCGTTGAAGTCCAACGCTGCAACCGAGACAATACCCACCTTGAAAGTCTCCTCGCGCAATGAGTACAAATCTGCAGCATTACGGAAGACTGTCACCTCTGGCGAGTATATTCCACCGTAGTTGATATCCATAGGATAGGCGTACTCCTTGATTGCGACATTAGCCTCCACAGCATATCTGTCAGCCTTGCCACTTGTGGCCTTGAAGAACTGGAATAGCGATCGTGACAATGTTGTTACTCGGCACAGGCTCTCCTCTTGTGCGCGTGAACCACGCTTGTACATACCGCACGCCACGTATGCATCCGCCAGATTCATTACGCAAGGGGTCATACCTTTGTCCAACAACCTTTTTGCTACTTTCAAACAATCATCATTTACGGTGTTTGTAATGGTCTGCTCGGTTGCTGGCGCAATGTGGTTTACATCAAACTCCTCTGCGTATACTATTGTTCCGCTCAACATTGGATCATCTATTGGCAACTCTACAACCTTTCCCGATTCGCAGGTGTAACCTCCTGCGTGGAAAATCTCGCTGTTGTTTTTGTAAACATCCTGTCTTAAAAGTTGCCCTTTTCGAGGTCCCGCCTGTGCTCTCTCTGCGGCATACACTCTATCCCAAGCGGGGAAGTTCATCGGCTTGCTCATAATAAAGTGTTTTGGTTAATATATTATATAGGTTGTACCTAATTTTCAATTACCTTAATTCCATAATTTTCATATAATTAAGCATTTGACATTTGGAAATATGTAATGTCTGGGTATTGATGCGGCCTTCAAAAAAGGATTAATTAGGCTTATTGTTGAGTACAAATTTATAATATTATAATTGAAATAACAAAAAACCATAAAACGTTAGTGATTGTAGGATGATTTCAGCCTTTATATCCGAGGTCTACAAGGGAAAGGTGTTAAGCCGAGCAGGTTGTTGGTGAATATCTTACGTTGTTCGTCTGTCATTGTGTAGTTGCCATTGGCATCTTTTCTGAGATCCGCCAACCTGATTCCAAAATATTCCTCTCTTAACTCTCCTCTCGAAGCCTCAAGAGCAAAGACATCAGGGTCATAGTTCTCCTCATTCGGGCCAATGTTTCGTTCAATCTCTTCATAATATGCAACAAGCTTTGCTAATGCTTCCATTGTGGGGTCACTCTTTTGGTTGTCGCAGCCCAATATGAATACTAATGATGTCAGGGCGATTATTGAATATCGCTTCATAGCTTTTAATATTTTTTGTGTTAATAAAATCGGTTTCTGTTTGTTTGGCTATTGCAAACTGGTTAGGAGGACTATTACCGGACTACAAAAGTAAGACCCCTCTCTGCTATATCAAGTAGAGAGGGATTTCAGACGGTTAGTGACCGTTTGTAGTGGTTAGCGGTTAAGGCGAATGTTGGGACCCAGATGTGTGGTTTCGGTGCAGTTCAGGCGGTCGGTGAGGTTGCCACACTGAATGGTGAATGTGCCCTCCTCCAAGTGCCACTTGCCATCGTTCGCTGCCATTGCCAACTCCTCGGCTCTAATCTCAAATTCGACCGTCGTGCTCTCGCCCGCTGCAATCTCGA
>JAFXBB010000128.1 GCA_017521945.1 Alistipes sp.
ATATTTGTACTACCAAAAGATCACTCTTGTAACATATTTTACTATCTTGTTTAAGAGGATGTTCATTTGATGCGTTTTTAGAAATTTTAGTGAAAGCGACCTGCGTGTTATTTATCGACATGCAGTCATCTCCCGCTTTCTATATAAACTACTAACCGTATTGGAGATGATGCGGTAGGCAAACCACACAAACAAAATGAAAAAATTTTTCGTTTCACTATTCCTAATCATGTGCTGTGTATTCAGCGCATCTGCTCAGCAGACTAAGACCACTTACTGCGATGTTTATGTAAGAGGTGGTGCTAAGAACCAGAAGGTTACCATCATGTATTGTGACAAGATTTTCAATCTTAACAATGCAAACATGGCTCAGGCTCTTGATATCCTTGGCAACGATGGTTGGGTATTGGATCAGGTTATTGAGGTTCAGCGTATGCCTTTGTGGTATTTCCCATTGTTCACAGTAACTCGTCACAAGGTTCACCTAATCATGAAGAAGGAGTTTAACGAGGGCGAAAATCCATTCTCACTTCTTACTGACAACAAGCGTTCAGAGATTAAGAGGTCTGGTACTTTGCACAGATAATATACTCGAATGATCTGTATAAGCTCGATTCCCTGTGGAGTCGAGCTTTTTTCTTGGCGTGCATTTTGCAAGAGGTGAGGTGTTAACCAAAATCTACGAAAATGAAAAATAGACTAAAGGGTACACTTACCGAGGAGAATCTCTTGAAGGCATTTGCTGGAGAGAGTCAGGCGCGCAATCGTTACACCTACTTCGCATCACAAGCCAAGAAAGAGGGCTATGAGCAGATAGCCGCACTATTTAACACTACTGCAGATCAGGAAAAGGAGCATGCCAAGCGTTTCTTCAAATATATGGAGGGCGGTATGGCAACCATTCACAACGCCTCGTTTCCTGCAGGCATAATCGACACAACAGAAAACAACCTTATTGCGGCAGCGGCTGGAGAGCGTGAGGAGTGGGAGATGTTGTATGCCTCGTTTGCCGAGACTGCCAATGCCGAAGGTTTCTCAAAGATTGCGCTTACATTCAAGTTTGTGGCTGAAGTTGAAAAGGAGCATGAGCGTCGCTACCTAAAGATACTCGGTCGTTTGACAGATGGTGATTTCTTCCGTCGCGATGGTGAGATTGTATGGCAGTGTCGCAATTGTGGATATATTGTCAAGGCTAAAATGGCACCAAAGATATGCCCATCGTGCGACCACGAACAGGCCTACTTTGAGCCTATGGCTGATAACTATTAGTAATTAAGGAGTGGCTAAAACCACTCCTTAATTACTAATTTATCTTGCTTATCACTCCAATCAAGCTATCTACCACCTCCTGCGGTATCTTGCCAGAAAGGTTTATAAGCGTTGTTTTGTTCTTCTCCGTAACGAGTACTAACGCCTCGGTAATCTTGTTGTCGGATATCTGTGTATTGATAGATATAACACTATTACCCTCGTTGAGTGTAGCCAAGTTCTCCATCTTATGCTTCTTGGCTGCTTTTTTTGTACGCTTGGCAATACCCTTCATAGCCGATTTATTATCGCTGCTAAGCATTACAATTGTATCAATATACTGCAATCCATCAATGCCACCACCCATCATCTTAAGCATCTGCTTAGAGATGTTCACCACCGATGCCTGCTCCTTTGAGGTGTATTTTTCGGTCATCTTTTCGACCTCTGGAAGTGTCGCCATTGCGCTCATTGGCAACAATAGCATAATTAGTAGGAGAAATCTTTTCATATACTGTATGTTTATTTGGCAAATGTACAAATATTTTCTAAAATAGAGAAGGGGCTGACTAAAAAGTAACTTAGCCAGTCCCCCATAACCTAAGAGAGTGAATAAAAAGATGTAGATGATGCCTTATAACAACAAAGAACGACAAAATAGACTTTTTATTCAACCTCTGTCAACTTAGATGCTTATTAAAGATGTAGCATCTTCAAGTTTGATATTATCGCCTGTAAGGCGTATAACAACACCCTCAGTGGAGCTGATTGCGATGATAATATAGTCATCAAAACTTTCGCGCTTGCCCGTCTTCTCGGATTTGTAGTATTGTTCAACACGATAAATCTCTACATTCGTACCATCGCTGTTAACCGACATAAGGAGTGCGTAGCCGTCGATAAACTTCTCAATATCGTTTTTCAATATATTCAGTAGTGATGGATCCTCTACCGATATAGCCTGCATGGAGTTGATACCCGTGTCGGCATACATCGAGTTAAGCATCTCCTTGGATAGTACCACGGTTGAGCAATCCTTAAATGTGGAGTACTTCTTAATCAGCGGTGCCATATGGTCGGTTTGCGCCGATGCTGCAATAGGCAAACATATCAATATTAATAGTATAAGCCGTTTCATATATAGTTAAAGTTAATGGTTAGAAATGGATGCCAATACCTGCTGAAAGTCTACGGCAAGTAGGACCAGTGTTGTAGGTAAACACATCCGTTAATCCATAGTTTATAAAGCCATACACCTTATCAGTACCAAAGTGTAACACTCCACTAAATTGTATAGGCTCGACGGTTACTGGCTCAACACGATCGATAACCTTTGGCTTTTGATACATTAGCGAGTGCCATAATAGAATATCTATAGACAAACCGCAAGAGACAAAGAATTTATGGTTGTAGCTCCATGTAAACATCGTAGGGAGGCTTATATATTCCAACAATAGTTTTGATCTGGTAACACTATCCTCAAGTTTTACAGGTTGCATCATTCCCCCTTCATATTTCATCGAATATGGGCCATTAAACCTATAGTTCTCCATTGTGAACTGAGCGCCGTAATCCATTGTAAAAGAACCACTTTGGTTTAGTCTTATACTGCGTGAATATAAGTTTACGCTCATATATATCGATTTTGCATTGCCCAGACGCATCATTGCTGCCTCTTCTGGTGTGTATAACGCATATTTAGCATTCACCATCAGGTTGACGCCTACCTCTGCAAAGCCGAAAGGAGATATGCTCTTGAATTGAGGTTGTTGTAGCGGATATTGTGGGATATGTTGAGGTTGTGTACTATTATCTTTGCTACCAAACTTCAAAATCATTCCCGCCAACTTTAAGTGGATGCCATCGGCGTTGTATGTTATGTGATGCTGTCCATCGTTACCAAAGGTGATGGTACTATCATCAGTAACCTCCTGCGCGTGTAGCGATGCAAGCGTCGCAGTAAGGAGTATTATGGTTGTGATAAAACTTTTCATATCTATCTGGTTTTAGGTTAGAAATGGATGCCAAGACCTGCTGAAAGTCGATATCCGCGAGGGCCTGTATTTGACTTAAACATATCCATAAATGAGCAGTTTACAAAGCCGTAGAAGTCCTTAGTGCCGAGGCGTAGCGTACCTGCTACTTGTATAGGATTGAGCGTCACAGTCTCTGATTTATATACCACCTTAGGCTCTTTCTGTGCCAATTTTGAGCCTAACGATACATCGAGATTTACACCTCCCGCAATGAAGAACTTATCCTTGTAGGTCCAATTGAGCAGTACGGGCATGTGGAGGTATCGTGCCATAAGCTTTGACTTCTTGATACTCTCATCCAATACGATTGGGCGCATCATGCCCTCGGTGTATCTCATTGAGTAGTTACCCGCAAAGGTGTAGTTCTCCCATGCGATACCTACACCCATATCGATGCTTAGCGAGCCTTGCTTGTTAAGACGGAAATTCTCGGTGAAGAAGTTCATAGCGACATAGGTTGACTTGCGGTTGCCAAACTGCATCATAGATGCCTCCTCAGCAGAGTACATAGAGTAGTCCGACATAGCTAATGTGTTAAGACCTAACTCAATGACTCCGAGTGAGCTGATACTGCCATAGTCTGTTTTGGCGTGCTTAAGCACCTTGGCAACTTGTTCCTCACTGCTTAATTTGAACTCCTTGCCGGCAATTTTGAAGTTTATGATACGGTCATCAATAGTTATTTGGTTTTGGTCGTTGCCGCCAAAGGTTATGGTCTTATCGTCAACCTCCTGGGCATGTAGGGTAGTTAGTGCTGCAACAAGTAGTGCAATAGTTGTAAAAAAACGCTTCATGGTTACTCCTTATTAAAAATATTTACTTTCTCTATACTTGCCATTGCGAGGGTTACATTCTGATTCATGTTTCCGAGTATGCGTCTTGCTTCGTTCTCAGCTGCAGTCTGATCGCTCACAAGACTACCGTCCACATAACATATTATCGCTGGCATTGGTTGCTGCTCAGTATAAATCTCTCTGTTTGTTACTATAATCGCTAACATGATGCACGCGGCTGTAGCTACGGCTGTGGCAATGTGCGGTAATCGCAGACGAAATTTTCGCTCTCTCTTAGCTTCGGGGGCCTTAGCCTCGCTAAGGAGTCCCATAGCCTCGAACATCATCTTCACAGCTATAAGCTCTTCGGGAAGCTCGGTGCATGAGGCGAGATAGTCGGCAATGATACTCTCCTCTTTAAGTGAGGTCTCGCCATCGAAATACTTATCGACCAATATCTTAATCTCGTTTAACTCCATAGCTCATTATCTTTATTAGTTCCTCTCTCACGCTCTTACGAGCCCTTGATAGGTTCATTCTTACATTTGTTTCATCCGTTTCGAGAGTCTCGGCAATCTCCTCTATCTCGTAGCCCTCAACATCTCTTAGATGTATGGCGAGCCGTTGCTTTTCGGGTAGGCGTGAGATGATATCTCGTGTAAGACTTGCCATATCCTTAATATCGGTTTTTATGCTGTTCTCCTCATTTCCACCTATCTCCTCCCTTATGGTGAATATATGCCTTCGTGCCGATGTTCGCCGTCTATCTATTGATAGATTGTGTGCCATGCGACAGATGTAGGCTCTTGGGTATGCACTCTCAAGTACAACATCTTTTCTGTGCCAAACCCGTTCAAAGACATCTTGCACAACATCCTCTGCCTCGGCACTATCGCATGTTATGCTCAAGGCAAGGCGATAGAGTGTATCTCTAAGTTCGGTTAGAAACTCTATAAATTGTGCTTCGGTCTTCATTAGTTTTTGTTAGCTTTTATCAATATAACGACAATCCCCCTACAAATATAACATTATCATATCATTTTTTTTCAAAATAATACAAAGAGATGCTAAATATAAAGTCAATTTTGTCGTTCTTTGCTGTTAAATGGCATCATCTGTTTATTCAAACCTCATAAAACAGTAGGGGATGACTAATTTACTTTTAGTCATCCCCATTAAGCCACCGGTTAAAGTGTTGTTTAGAAGTTGTACTGAGCCATGATGCTGATACGATTGGCACGCTTATGTGCGTCGTTCATGTTCTCACGCGAGCCGTGTAGATACTCAAGAGCCACGGTGAAGTTAGGTGTTATGTTGCAGAAGGCATTACCGAAGATATACTCACCGCGCTTGTACTGATTATCCGAGAGTGCGCCATTATCTCTTTCGAGGTGTACATTCGAATAGCCACCCGTCACCCAGCACATGTCTGGGATGATGTTAATCTTTGCTGCTGCCTGCCAGCCCCACATCTTAGGCATCTGGAGCTGTGTGGGATCCTTAGGGTTGTATGTAAAGTCGTAAGGCGCGCCTGCCAAATCCTGTATGTAACGCGCAATGCCACGACCATACACGCCATTCATATATAGGTCTACCCAGCGACCGAGGTCGATATGACCGCTAAGTTGTGCGCCCCAGCCAACCTGTGTAGTGTTCTTGCCTGTGCGATTGTTGTGGAGATACATATCTCGGATTACGCCCGATAGACGCACATGGCTTGCTCTATTCTCGCCCCATTCATACTGCAAATATGCAATGCCGTCTGGTACACGCTGATAGATTGGTGAGAAGTGTTCGCCGTAGGTGGCATTAACCGCTGGCATCTCGGCAGCTACACCCAATGTTAGGTGGTTGCGAAGAAAGCTGCGCTCATACCTAATCATCTCGTTGAAGGCAAAGTTGTAGGCGTTAGGTCCTTGAAAGTCGATTGTTGTAGGTGCTGCGCCGAGGTCGCAGAAGGTTGTCACATCACGACCTATGGTCAAACCCAACAGATTGACATACGCCGACCTTAGGCGAGGCGTATACGAGAACTCCTCACCGCCCCTAAAGTCCATATCTGTATATACATACACGCGACCCAATTTTTCGCTGTTAATGATAGCCTTCATAAAGAGTCGCGAAGTCGAGGCATCCATCATCACTCTCTGCTGTGTGGCATAACTTCGCTCCATAGGGATATCGTATGGAATAAAGTCGATATTCCCCACAGCGCCCTTGAGGTCGTAGCTTGTACGGAGATTTACCATACCGCCAATACCCAACGAAAAGCGATTGTTGCGTGTCGAGAATATAAACTGAGGATTGTGAGCCTGTTGGAAACCGCAACGCTTTGTCTCCACAAAATCCTCAATAATGGCAACGCGTACCACCTCAGGGTCATAATTTTGAAGCTCTTCACCTACAGCAATCATATAGATAGTAGGAGTGTACTCCTCTGCCTTATGACCACATCTCTGCGCCATTGCTGACGGCACTCCGATGGCTACTGCAAGTAGCGATAGAGCCAAAAGTCTAATTCGTTTCATAACTTGATAGTTTTAGTTTAACAATAAAGTACTCGACAGCCATTTTCGCAACTAATGTGCCAAACTGACGGGGTGTGCTGCAACGCTGTAAGGAGAGATTAATGATTTATGAAGCGAATACTCAAACTCGCTATATTATAAATGCGCGTTCAGGGCATTACGCTTTTCGGTTTACCCTTTTGCTTTTTTAAGCATGATAATTGCAATATGTATCCAAAATTTATAATGGTATGAGGTGGTTGTTATCTCTATGGTTTATGTTGGTATTTGTGGGTGTACAGGCTCAGGAGCGGCTTAGCTTTGATGAAGCTCTCAATCGTATGGTTCTGAATAACAGAGCAATAAACGGTGCTAAGTATGGTGTTGATGCCGCTTATAGTGAGTATCGTGCTACACAAGGGTTGCGCGCTCCTCAGGTGGAGCTTATGGGTGGTTATACCCTTATGCAACACGATATAGATATAGATCTCGGTGGAGCAAAAGGTGTTGTTACCGAGTCCTTGGAGAGCCTTATAAACAAAGGTGTAACAGGAGGGATTATATCTCCCACAATCGCTGCGCTTTTGGGTGAGGGGTTGGCGCCTATTCACAGTGCTGATTGGAGCTATACGCTTCAAAAGCGGGATTTTGGCTTTGTGGGGACAACGATATCTGTGCCGATATACCTCGGTGGGCGTATCAATATTGCCAATAGGGTAGCTAAGTTAAAGGTTGAGAGTGCCAATAATCTTCTTGAGGGGGTGAGCAGTAGTATGATAACTGAGTTGGTTGAGAGGTATTATGGTGTTGTTCTTGCTCAAGAGGTGGTGAAGGTTCGAGAGGAAGTTGTCGAGGGTGTTAAACAACATCTTGCCGATGCCTTAGCAATGGAGGAGGAGGGTATGCTTGCGCACAGTGTGATACTCTACTTAGAGTATAAACTCTCGGATGCTGAGCGCGACTATGCCGATGCCAAGAGTCGGTCGCTTGTTGCGGAACTTGCCTTGCAAAGCACCCTTCAGAGCGCAGATGATATTACACCTGCAGAGGGCATGTTTATCACATACGACCTCCATGATATAGAGTATTACCGAGCAAATGCCCTGCAACATAACCCGATAATTGGCGAGGCTCATTTGGCGTACAATATCGCTGTAGAGGGTGTTAATTTGGCGCGTGGTGAGCTTCTGCCGAGTGTTGTTGCTATGGGTGGAGTGTCAATATGCAGCCATAACCTCAGCGATATCGCACCTCGCTGGGCAGTGGGGATAGGTGCCTCCATTCCATTGTTCGCGGGATTTAGTGGTAGACAGAGAGCAAAATCTGCGCAATACACCGAACTAAGTGTAGAGAGTATGGCTGCGAAGGCTACAGAGGATATTCTCCTGCTTGTCGATAGGGAGTACTATACACTGCAAAATGCTCTCCTTGGTATCAACTCCTCTAAACACTCCGAGACCTTTGCTGAGAACTATTATCATAGTGCCTTGGAGGGATTTCGTGCGGGTGTTACCTCCTCGGTAGAGTTGATGGATGCCCGCATAGCTCTTGCAGGGGCGAGAGTTGAGTATCTAAGTTCGGTCTACGACTATACACTTGCTTTGGCTCGACTCTTGGAACTATCGGGACTAAGCGATATGTTTATGGAGTATAAGTCACATTCAGATATTGTTGATATAAACACCTTAATTGAATAGCTATCAGTATGAAACGAGTGTTGTATTGGATTGTTGTATGTGCAATTGTGTGCGGTGTCGTTGTGGTTGTGTATCACTATTTCGAACGCGAGAATAGGAGCGTAGTTCAGGGCATTGTTGAGTGTCGCAGTTATCGCTCATCATCAAAACTCGCCGGGCGTATAGACTCACTCTTCGTTGCGGAGGGTGATATGGTCGATAGGGGTGAGTTGCTATACACTATCTCAACTCCTGAGTTGGATGCAAAGCTAAGACAAGTGGCAGCTCTTGAGGCTGCTGCCGAAGCGATAAACAGAGAGGTTGATATGGGCGCCCGCAAGGAACAGATAGCGACGGTAAGGAGCATGCTAAACAAGGCTCAGGCGGGGCTGACGCTTGCCGAGGCGAGTTATATGCGTGTTAAGGCGCTCTACGATAAGGGTGTTGTGCCACGACAGCAGTACGACGAGGCGTTGGCTAACTATCGCGCCATGCAGGCCACGGTCGATGCAGCGAGTGCTGAGTATGCTCTTGTTAGAGAGGGTGCTACACGCGAGCAGAGGGAGGCTGTTGAGGCTAAGGTGCGTGAGGCTCAGGGTGCTGTGGAGGAGGTTAATGCCTATCTTCGCGATGCAAGGGTCTATGCTCCCATTTCAGGCTGGGTGTCAAACATCGTAGCTGAGCATGGCGAGCTTGTAGGCTCTGGCTACCCAGTAGTAACCATCCTCGACCTATCAAATCGTTGGGTGACATTCAACCTAAAGGAGGATATGCTCAAAGGTGTGGGTCTTGGACACCAATTTCGTGGCTATATCCCTGCACTCGATAAGTGGTCGGAGTTCAGGGTCTACTACATCTCTTCGGAGGCGGATTTTGCTACATGGAGTGCAACGCGTGCAAGGGGTGGCTTTGATATCCGCACATTTGAGGTGCGTGCCAAACCACTCAGTGAGGTTGATATTCTGCCAGGTATGAGCGTTATTGTCTACGAAGAGTTGTAGTATGTTGCCACAAGGGATTATATCTGTTTTCAAACGAGAGCTACACTCCATTATCAGCGATAAGGCATATCTTGCTGTGGCTGTCCTACTGCCGCTACTTATGATACTCTTCTTCGGGGTGATGTTCTATCGTGGCACTATCGAGGAGCTACCAATAGCTGTGGTGGATAGGGATCATAGTGTGATGTCGCGGAAGTTACAGAGTATGATAGATGCAACCAAGGGGGCGAAGATTGCATACCAACCACACTCTATGGCTGAGGCCGAGGCTCTGATGCTTGGTGGCGATGTAGTAGCCATACTCTACATAGATGACGGCTTTGAGGAGGATATCTACCGCGGTGTCTCTACTATGGTGGAGTGCTATCTTCTGGGTACCAACCTCTCTACAAGTGGTGTTGTGGAGCGCGATGTGCAGCAGACGGTCGAGACCTTCTCTGCGGGTATAGCTCTCAGTAAGCTCCAATCCATGGGCGTGGGTTATAGTCAGGCTATGGCTGATATTATGCCTATAAGCATTGATACACACATCATTTCAAACCCCTATCTCAACTACGGCTACTACCTTGCGCCTATATTTATGATTATGGGCATGGTTATCTTTACAGTACTCTCTTCGGTTTATGCCATTGGGCGGGAGCTTAGATATGCTACAGCGCGGGAGTGGCTTCTATCTGCCCGAAACTCACTGCTCTGTGGAGTTATTGGTAAGCTATTGCCTATCACGCTTTCGATGTTTCTGCTCTCGGAGCTTATATATGTCATACTCTTTGTGGTTATGGGCATGGAGTGCGAGGGGAGCCTTCTCTATCTGTCGGTGGCTACCCTTATACTTATCCTATCCTATCAAGCCGTGGCAATTGCTATTATCTCCGTAACGGCAAATATGCGCTTAGGACTATCGTTAGGGGGTGGATATAGTGTGATGGCATTTACCTTTTCTGGTATAACCTTTCCTACGATTGCGATGTTTGGTGTTGCGCGCGTGGTGTCCAAGCTCTTCCCATTGACCTACTTTAGTGAGATATTTATTGGGCAAGCTATGCGAGGTACACCACTATATATAGAGACCACTAAATTGTTATTTATGATGCTGTTTTGGGTATTGGTGCCTCTGTCGTGGCGTAGGCTGCATCGTATGGTTGAGAGTGAGAAATATTGGGGGAGGGAGTAGTATGAGACGAGCATTCATTGAGGAACTTAAGCTAATACTTTCGGATGGCGGAGCGATGCTTATTCTGCTCTTTGCTATGTTGATATACACAACGATATACTCCATAGCCTATGGCGCGGAGGTTGTTGAGAGTGTTGATATTGCCGTCGTGGATGAGGATCATACACCAACAAGCCGTAAACTTATCGAAGGTCTGCGCTCTGGTCCCAATACGAGAGTGGGGTATGAGCCACAATCCATTGCTGAGGCTCAAAACCTATTCTATCGCAACGATATATACGGCATTGTGGTCATTCCTAATGGTTTTGAGCGTAGGTTGCTATCATCCAAAAGCGCAACGATAAGCCTGATACTCGATGGCAGTCATCTACTTCTCTATCGCCAAGTCTTTGAGCAAGCGGTCACAGATGCATTAACACAAGGTGCGGAGGTTGAGGCGGGCTACTTAGTGGCTATGGGTGCTGATGATATAACCATACGGAGCATTGTCGAGCCAGTAAGATTATCAAAGCATATCTTATATAATCGTTCGATGGGCTATGGCTCGTTTGTTATGCCGTCGATTGTTGTGGTGATAATCCAGCAAACACTCCTTATAGGTGTTGCAATGGTGGCAGTGCGTAGGCGCAAAGAGTCAAATATCGGCTGGGGTGGATGCGTCAAGAAGGTCGTTGGTGTGTCGCTGGTTTATGTGTGTGTTTACGGTGTAAATCTCACTATTATACTGCTTACCGTGTGGCAGGTTTTTGGTTTTCCGATGAACGGCAATATCATAAGTGTCGCACTTCTTATGCTACTCTATATCATAGCCTCTGCCTCACTCGCACAGGCATTATCCCACCTCTTCCATCGTAGAGAGACTCCTATACTTATGTTGCTATGGAGTTCTGTGCCGATACTACTGTTGGCAGGTGTGAGCTATCCGCGAGAGGCATTTTCGGAGTGGTTGTATATTATCGGTCGAGTGCTTCCAAGTAGCAGTGCTGTGGATGGTTTTATTCGTCTAAACTCCATGGGAGCATCCCTCTACGATATACGAACAGAGTTGGTAAATATTACAATTCTTGCCATATTGTACTCGCTATTGGCAATTATTTTAGAAAAACGAGCCTCTATTAATAAAAATAGTTGCCGATAGATGTGCTATTTTAGAAAAATATTGTATCTTAGCTTTCGCAAATGGTGATATAAATCGCCATTACATAATAAACCTAAGAAACTGTTTTGAATTTTATTAAATAAGTTAAATCAAAGCTGCGAGAATAGTTTCGGAGTCTTTGAGGCTCTTATAGACTTCTTTCTAATTGCAAAATTTGGAAATAGCCCGCTATTACCTGCATTTTACAATATAAAAATTAGTCCTATAATAGCTCTCAAATACTCTCGAAATAAAATTCAAACAGCTTCTAAACCATTAAAAAATTACAGCTATGATTATTGGCGTACCAAAGGAGATTAAGAACAACGAGAACCGTGTTGCGCTAACCCCTGCAGGAGCTATGGAGTTAATCCGTCGCGGTCACGAAGTATATGTACAGTCTACTGCTGGCGAGAACAGCGGTTTTAAGGACGAGGAGTATATCAAACAGGGTGCAAAAATTCTTCCTACAATCGAGGATGTCTACAATGTAGCTGAGATGATTGTTAAGGTAAAGGAGCCTATAGCACCTGAGTATAAGCTCGTTCGCAAGGGACAGCTTGTCTTTACTTACTTCCACTTTGCAAGTAGCGAGCCACTAACTAAGGCTATGATTGAGAGTGGTGCTATTTGTTGTGCTTATGAGACCGTTGAGCGCAAAGACCGCTCACTCCCTCTTCTAATTCCTATGTCTGAGGTTGCAGGTCGTATGTCTACTCAGGAGGGTCGTTACTTTCTTGAAAAGCCACGCGGTGGTAAGGGAAAGTTGCTCGGTGGTGTCCCGGGTGTCAAGCCAGCTAAGGTGTTTGTTATCGGTGCGGGTGTAGTAGGTACTGCCGCAGCGCGCACAGCCGCTGGTACAGGCGCAGATGTAACCATCTGTGATATCTCGCTCCAGCGCCTTACATACCTTGCTGATGTAATGCCTAAGAATGTCAAGACCTTGATGTCTTCGGAGTACAATATCCGCGAGGAGCTAAAGACTGCCGACCTTGTTATCGGCTCAGTACTCATCCCTGGTGCTAAAGCTCCAAAGCTCGTAACACGCGATATGCTTAAGGATATGGAGCCGGGTACTGTTATGGTGGATGTGGCTATTGATCAGGGTGGTTGTTTCGAGACCTCACACCCTACAACCCACGAAGATCCTGTCTACTATGTCGACGGCATCCTACACTACTGTGTTGCCAACATTCCTGGTGCAGTGCCTTACACTTCTACATTGGCACTTACAAATGCTACTCTGCCATATATTCTCCAGCTCGCTGGTAAGGGTTGGCAGCAGGCTTGCCGCGATAATGAGGAGCTACGCAAGGGTCTAAATATTGTTGAGGGCAAGGTTGTCTACAAGCCTGTAGCTGAGGCTTGGGGTCTTCCATACGAGGAGCTGGCTTTGTAGTTTAATGCAACCTCCGAACCGAAAGTGGGTGACTATTTTACTTTTTAGTCGCCCACTAATTTTTTACTATATTTTTGGCTTATACCGATATAGAAAATAAAGATGAATATTATCTTGACTTTCTGAATAGTTTTTGTTATTTTTGCACGCTATTATATAAAATATATGGAAAAGAGTACAAAAGATATAATTCAGGAATTTGAAACAAAGGAGTATGAGTATGGTTTTGTCTCAGATATTGAGACAGATACAATTGCTCGTGGACTCTCGGAGGATGTTGTAAGGCTAATCTCTGAGAAGAAAGGTGAGCCAGAGTGGATGTTGGAGCGTAGATTGAAGGCTTATCGCCATTGGCTAACACTCGAACACCCTAAATGGGCGCATCTTGATATCCCTGAGATTGACTTTCAGGATATCATCTACTATGCAGCACCTAAGCAGAAACCAAAGCTTAACTCTATGGATGAGGTAGATCCAGAGCTTAAGCGTACTTTTGACAAACTTGGCATTCCGCTTGAAGAGCAGATGGCCTTGGCTGGTGTAGCTGTGGATGCTGTCATGGACTCTGTGTCGGTGAAGACAACCTTTCGCGATACCTTGGCAGAGAAGGGTATCATCTTCTGCTCAATATCGGAGGCTATCAAGGAGTATCCAGAGCTTATAAAGAAGTATCTCGGCTCGGTAGTGCCTTATACCGACAACTTCTATGCTGCACTAAATGCTGCGGTATTCTCAGATGGCTCATTCTGCTACATCCCTAAGGGGGTACGCTGTCCTATGGAGCTATCGACCTACTTCCGTATCAATGCCGAGGGTACTGGTCAGTTTGAGCGTACGCTTATCGTTGCCGATGAGGGTGCTTATGTCAGCTACTTGGAGGGCTGTACAGCTCCTCGCCGCGATGAAAATCAGCTTCACGCTGCTGTTGTGGAGATTGTTGTGGAGAAGGATGCAGATGTTAAGTATTCAACCGTTCAGAATTGGTATCCGGGAGATAAGGAGGGCAAGGGCGGTATCTACAACTTTGTAACCAAGCGTGGCATCTGTCGCGAGGGTGGTCATCTCTCATGGACTCAGGTCGAGACTGGCTCGGCTATAACATGGAAATATCCAAGCTGTGTGCTACAGGGTGATAACTCATCTGGTGAGTTCTACTCTGTGGCTATGACCAACAACTATCAGCAGGCAGATACAGGTACAAAGATGATACACATCGGCAAGAATACCCGTTCGCGTATTGTATCGAAGGGTATCTCTGCGGGTCGCTCACAGAATGCCTATCGAGGCTTGGTGCGTGTGGCTAAGGGTGCTGATAATGCTCGTAACTACTCGCAGTGCGATTCGTTGCTTATTGGTGATAAGTGTGGTGCGCACACCTTCCCTGTGGTGGATTGCTTTAACCCAACAGCCGTCTTGGAACATGAGGCTACGACATCTAAAATCTCAGAGGATCAGCTCTTCTACTGTAACCAACGAGGACTATCTACTGAAGATGCTGTGGGTCTTATCGTGAATGGCTATGCCCGCGAGGTGTTGGCTAAGCTGCCTATGGAGTTTGCCGTGGAAGCACAGAAACTATTGTCTTTGAGTTTGGAGGGCAGCGTGGGTTAGCAATAAGAATTATCAATTTACATTGAATAGAAACGAAAAACAGATATAAATATGCTAAAAGTTGAAAATCTACACGCCTCAGTTGGCGATAAGGAGATTTTGAAGGGTATAAACCTTGAGGTTAAGGCTGGTGAGGTACACGCTATAATGGGACCTAATGGCTCAGGTAAGTCTACACTTGCATCGGTGTTGGCGGGTAACGAGAAGTTTACCGTAACCGCGGGAAAGGTTGAGTTTGAGGGTGAGAACCTCTTGGAGTATAACATTGAGGAGCGTTCTCGCAAGGGTATCTTCCTTGGTTTTCAGTATCCTGTGGAGATTCCGGGTGTTACAATGGCTAACTTTATGAAACTTGCGGTTAATGAGCAGCGTAAGGCTAAGGGTTTGGAGCCTCTGACAGCTGCCGAGTATCTCAAGCTTATGCGAGAAAAGAGTGCTATTGTCGAACTTGATGCTAAGCTTACACAGCGTGCTGTAAACGAAGGCTTTTCGGGTGGTGAGAAGAAGAAGAATGAGATTTTCCAGATGGCTATGCTCAACCCAAAGCTCGCTATTTTGGATGAGACCGATTCGGGCCTTGATATCGATGCATTGCGTATCGTGGCAACGGGTGTTACACGCCTTAAGACCCCAGAGAATGCAACCGTGGTTATCACTCACTATCAGCGCCTATTGGACTATATCGTACCTGACTATGTTCATGTCTTGTACAAGGGTCGCATCATCTACACGGGCGACAAGAGTCTTGCTCTAAAGCTTGAGAAGGAGGGCTACGATTGGCTTATCAACGACTATAAGGAGGAGTAGGCTATGATTGAGAAGCGAATTTGTGAGCTTATCGCAGCAAAGCCACTTCCCGAGGGCGGTCGCATAACTGATGGCGGCTGGTATATTGGGGAGTATGGCGATTGCGATATCGTTGTTACGACTGGTAGCAAGGCTATATTGGTCGTGACGGATGGCGATGGCTCTTCGGATATAAATATCGATGTGGAGCGTGGTGCAGAGCTTAGTATTTTGAGCCTTGTAACCAGCCATAGTGCAATGAACTTGGCTGTTGCCATTGCCGAGGATGCTGCATGTCGAATGACACAGGTTGTGGTGTCGTCATCGGATACTCGCGTTGTAGCAAGCCTTATGGAGCGCGGTGCCGAGTTTGATATGAATGGTGTATTTCTACTTGTGGAGGATGATAAGGCAAGTGTTACAGCAGATGTAAACCACATGGCATCGGATTGTCGCTCCAATACAAGAGTTAAGGGTGTTGCTACAGGTAAGTCACACGGCAGTTTTGCAGGTTTGGTATATGTTGCTCCTGATGCACAGCGTACCGACTCAGTGCAGTCGAGCCGTAATATCACCTCTGGCGAGGCGCGTATTGAGACCATGCCTCAGTTGGAGATCTATGCAGATGATGTAAAGTGTAGTCATGGCGCTACTGTAGGTCAGATGAATGACGATGCTATACTCTATATGCGTCAGCGTGGTTTGAGCCTTGCGGATGCTAAGCGACTTCAGATTGAGGGCTTTGTGGATGATGTAGTGCTACACTCTGTGGTGGAGGGTAGTGAGGCTATCCTTGCTGAGCTTTTGGCAGAGAAACTATCTAAAATGTAGCATTATGAGTTACGATGTTCTCCGTATTCGCCGAGATTTTCCCATCCTTGAACAGGAGGTAAATAAGCGCAAGTTGGTCTACTTCGATAGTGGAGCTACGGCACAGAAACCGTTGTCGGTTATCGAGCGCACAGATGAGCTTATGCGCCACTATAACGCCAATATTCATCGTGGCGTACACCATCTTTCGGGTGTTATGACCGAGATGTACGAAGAGGCAAGAGAGAGGGTTAGAACCTTTATTGGCGCGGAGCATCGTGAGGAGGTTATCTTCACTGCAGGAGCTACAGCATCAATAAACCTCGTTGCCTATTCTTGGAGTGAAAAGTTCCTGCATGAGGGAGATAACATCGTAGTTTCGGAGATGGAACATCACTCCAATATAGTGCCTTGGCAGTTGGCATGTGAGCGCAAGGGTGCAGAGTTGCGAGTTCTTCCGTTTGATGAAAATGGCGCACTTAGAATGGAAATGCTTGATACGCTTATTGATGAGCGCACAAAGCTTGTTGCTGTAACTGAGGCATCGAATACACTCGGCACCTGTCCCGATTTGAGCTATATCGTAGCTATGGCACACGCTGTTGGTGCTGTTGTGATGGTTGACGGCTGTCAGGGTATTGTGCATGGAGGCGGTAGGGTCCGAGAGCGAGGCTATGACTTCTACGCCTTTTCGGGTCATAAGCTCTACGGACCTACGGGTATTGGTGTCTTGTATGGTCGTAAAGAACTATTGGAGGTTATGCCACCTTTTATGGGTGGTGGTGATATGGTTGATAAGGTGACATTCGCCAAGACAACATACGCACCTCTGCCGCTAAAGTATGAGGCTGGAACATCCAACTTTATCGGTGCTGTGGGTTTGGCAAAGGCTATCGAATATATCGAGGGCATCGGCATGGAGGCTATCGAGGCGCATGAGAAGAAGATACTGCACGCTATGACCGAGCGTCTATCGAAGATTGAGGGACTTCGTATCTATGGTACCACGGAGAATAAGTGCCCTATAGTATCGTTCACAATTGAGGGTACACACCCCTATGATGTTGGTATGATACTCGATAAGTTGGGTATTGCCATCCGTACAGGTCACCACTGCGCAGAGCCTGTGATGACTCACTTTGGTATTACGGGCATGTGTCGAGCATCTATTGGTATGTACAACACCTTGGAGGAGGTTGAGCTATTGGCGCAGGGTATTGAGCGCGCCGTAAGAATGTTAAAATAACGAGCTATGTTTATAGTATTAGAGGGCTTGGATGGAGCTGGTAAGTCTACACAGATTGCCAAACTTAGAGATATGTTTCTTCGTAGGGGTATAGAGTCCGAGTATCTACACTTTCCGCGCTTTGATGCACCTGTCTATGGAGAGTTGATTGCTCGCTTCTTGCGTGGTGATTTGGGTACGGTGGAGAGCGTAAACCCATACCTTGTGGCACTGTTGTATGCAGGAGATAGAGCTGATGCAGCAGCAACAATTAAAAAGTGGCTTAGCCAGAACAAGGTGGTTATTGTCGATAGGTATGTCTACTCGAATATTGGCTATCAGTGTGCAAAGATTTCTAATAAGGAGGAGCGCGCGATGCTTCGTGAGTGGATATTACACACTGAGTATGAAGAGTTTGGCATCCCTAAACCCGATTTGTCCCTATTCCTTGATGTTCCGTTTGCTTTTACAGAGCGCAAACTTACCGAGACCCGCGAGGGTGACGATAGGGAGTATCTCCAAGGTGGTAAGGATATCCATGAGTCGTCACTTGATTTGCAGCGTAGAGTCAGAGAGGTCTACCTTGAGTCGGCAGAGGCGGGTGATGATCTTATGGTCGTAGATTGCTCGACTGAGGAGGATGCTATGGCATCGCCTGAGGTTATCTTCGAGCGTATTATGGAGCGTGTCGCGCCACTAATCTAAATCACAATGGTTAAGTACCGAGACAAAATACTTAATATACTTCGTTGGGCTCTTGGCGCGCTCTTTATCTTTTCGGGCGCGGTTAAGTGTGTCGATCCCATCGGTACATCCATATTCGTTGATAAGTACTTGACAACCTACTCCTTGGAGGCTCTCCTACCTCTATCTGTAGCAATAGGCTTAGCGTTGTCTGTTATGGAGTTTATGCTTGGCACACTCCTTATTTGCGGTCTATGGCGTAGATTTATATCTCTTGTTTCGGTTGTAGTATTGGTTTTGTTTAGTGTGGTTACTCTGCTAAGTGCCACACTTTTACCTATTGGGGATTGTGGCTGCTTTGGCGAAGTTTTGAAGCTATCGCCATGGGCTACATTCCTAAAGAATATCATTCTCCTCGCCATTGCACTCTATGTGTGGCGCAACAGTCGTAATAAGTGGCGCCTGGGACTAAGAGAGGTCATAGTTTTAGCCTTTGCTATATTTCTACCACTCGGTGCAAATCTTTATGCTCTGTCCCACCTTCCATTAGTTGACTTTCTGCCATACAAGGTCGGTACAAATCTACGAGAGGCTGTAGCTAAGGAGCAAGACTCAGTACGCTCGATACTACGCTTTAGAAATAGTGCTACGGGTGATATCGAGGAGTTTGATGCCATGGCAACAGAGTGCTGGATGCGTCGAGACTTGGAGTTCTTAGAGTCGGCTGTGGTGGTAGATGATAAGGCGCAATATAGTGATTTCAGGCTGTATGATACAGCAGGTGAGGAGTATACTCAAAAACTTCTTAATAGGCGTGGTCGTGTTGCGTTGTTGTGCATCAATGATATATCTACACTTGATATCTTAACACAGAGAGCTATCGAAACGCTATGTAATGCCTATCCCGAAACAGCTATATATATACTCAGTTATACAGAGGTAGAGGACAATATACTACCTCTCAACGCCACACACCTATATATCGATGCTATGACCTTGCGTTCAATTATTCGAGCCGATATAGGAGTTGTTATTCTCCGTGATGGTGTTGTTGAGTTCAAGGCAAACATCAAGGATATATAATTCTAATAGTTATCAATCTATTCTACTATTAACCCTTGGCAAGGAAATTGCCTCGCTACGCATAAAATCAAATCGGTATGCGTAGATACACTCTATTCCTATTACTGTTATTGGTGTCGTGCATAGAAAGGCACGATACATCCAATCATAAGCCTAAGCCCGTAAAGAGTGTCGTGGCACACTCTGTGGAGTATATATCAAGGGACTTTGCGGCACTATCGACAGCGGATGATGCTGTAACTCTTGCTTTCAAACTATCGGGGCGTGTTGTTGATGTACCTGTGGCTAAAGGTATGCGGGTTGCCAAAAACCAAACACTTGCTATGCTTGATAAGCGCGATGTGGAGCTACAAGTAGAGGCTACAAAATCTGCATACACCGAGGCTCAATCGCGCCTACAGAGAGCAAAGCGACTTTTGGAGTATGATGCCATATCCACTCAGGAGGTTGAGAGTCTTGAGAATGGTGTGGCACAAGCCGAGTCGGCATATCGCAATGCCCTTGATATGCTGACAGACACGCGCATAGTAGCACCGTTTGACGGAGTTATAGAGCGCGTCTTTGTAGATACCTACGAGCGTGTATCCTCTGCTCAACCTATAGTGCGAATTGTGCGACCACGAAGTACAACCGTGGGGTTTACAGCTCCTGAGTACCTCCTTAGCTGGCTTGAGAGTCCATCTACGGAGTATAGTGTGAGGTTTGATGCTTATAAAGGTGTGGCTTTTAATGCTACAATGAAGAGCTTTGCTCGCACCTCATCTGACGCTTTGGGTTTTCCCGTGTCGTTGCGTCTAACTGATGTAGACACGCTCAAATATAAGATATCTCCGGGCATGACCTGCATCGCTACGGTCAAGACCAAAGAGAGTGATAGCGAGGCTGTATCACTGCCGATAACTGCCATATATACACCTGTAGGTGGCGAGGATTATGTGTGGGTGATTGTGGATGATAGTGTCGAGTTGCGTAGGGTAGTATTAGGCGACCTTACGGGTGAGGATAGTGTTGTTGTGTTAAGTGGTGTTACTGCGGGTGAAAGGGTTGTAACAGCAGGTGTCTATCATCTAACTAATGGAGAAAGGGTCAAGTTATTATGAATATCTCGCGTTACTCCATATCTCGACCATCGGTCATACTCTTCTTCCTTGCTGTGATGCTCCTTGGTGGCATCTACGCATTCTTGGAGCTTGGCAAGCGCGAAGACTCCACCTTTATCATCAAGAGTGCAGTTGTCGTATGTCCATACTCAGGTGCCACGCCAGAGGAGATAGAGAGCCTTGTTGTGAAACCTTTAGAGCGTAAGATTAGGACACTCAGTTCGGTGCATAAGATAACATCTGAGTCGCACTATGGCTACGCCCGCCTTATGGTCGAACTACACCCCGCCACACCACCTCGGCAGATACCGCAACTATGGGATGAGTTAAGGCGTAAGGTCAACGATGTCCGCACAGAGCTACCTAAGGGTGTGGGTAATATCACCATAGCCGATGACTTTGGTGATGTTTACGGTCTATACTACGCACTTCGCTCTGATGGAGGTTTTACTAATGAGGAGTTACGCAACTTGTCGGAGAGTATCTCGACAAAACTATACGCCATTCGCGGAGTAGAGAAGGTGCAACTATCGGGTCTTGCCACAGAGGAGATAAATATATGGTTTAGCCCTGCAACACTCTCGGCTTTTGAACTGCGCCCTGAGAGTATCAGTCGCGCTATAAGCAGTCAGAATAGCATCGTGGGGTTAGGTACTCGACAGGCGGGTGAGATCAATATAACCATCACCGAGGGTACAGCTTACACCTCAATCGAGGATATCGAAAACCAACTCCTTATGGCTGATGATGGCAAGCAGTACCGCTTGGGTGATGTTGCTCATATAGAGCGAGGAGTGCGTACTCCACGCTCACTTATAATGCGTGTTGATGGCAAGGAGAGTGTGGCTATAGCAGTTGCTACAGACCCCGAAATGGATATAGTCAAGGTGGGAGATAGGGTAGATAGAGAACTTGAAGTCCTGTCTAAAGAGTTGCCCGCAGGCTTGGAGATAGTCTCGCTATATCCCGAAAACGAGATTGCTAAGCAGGCGAACAATGATTTTATACTCAACCTCTTAGAGTCATTGGCAATTGTCGTGGTGTTGGTTATGATAGTTATGGGATGGCGCGAGGGAGTCATCGTAGGCTCTTCGCTAATATTGGCCATAGGAGCCACACTTCTACTTATGCTTATGCTTGGCGAGGGACTTAATCGTACATCTTTAGCGGGCTTTATTATTGCTATGGGTATGCTGGTGGATAACGCCATAGTGGTCGTAGATAACAGTTCGAAGTATATACGGCATGGTATGATACCAAGTCAGGCTGTGGTGCAAGGGGCAACAATACCCCGTATGCCACTGCTTGCAGCAACGCTCATAGCCATCATTTCGTTTCTGCCTCTACAGCTCGCACCATCATCTGTTGCAGAGATTATAGCACCACTCTTCAGGGTTATAGCCTTGTCGTTGCTAATAAGTTGGGTCTTGTCTCTTACACAAGTACCTCTGATGAGCCTAACTCTTCTTCCACACTCCCAGCGAGGTGATAATTCACGCCAAAGCAGCATAGTACGCCGTCTTATAGAGTCCATACTACGACATAGGTGGACAACACTCTGTGTGGGCGTTGCGCTCCTCGTTATCTCTCTCTGGGCTATGGGGCGTATGCCGCAGAACTTCTTTCCTCAGCTATCAAAACCCTACTTTCGCGCAGATGTTATAATGGCTGATGGCTACGATATTGAGGCTACGGATGAAAGATTGCAACAGATGACCTCATGGCTTAAAGCACAACCTGAGGTTAAGCGTGTATCTACCACTGTAGGAGGTACTCCACCTCGCTACTATTTGGCAAGTGGTAGTTATGCTCAGCGAGCCAACTATGGCAATATTCTTGTGGAGTTGTATGATAAGAGAACGACGGCAGATGTCGAGGAGCGTTTTGATTTTTGGGTTAGAGAGAGTATTGCAGATGTATGGTTGCGCTCCTCGCTCTTCCGTCTATCTCCCGTACCAGAGGCTACCATTGAGATTGGCTTTGTTGGGGAGAATATCGACACTCTGAGTCGTCTTACGCGCGATGCAATGGCTCTTATGGAGGCTCGTGGTGACACTCGCAATGTGCGTAATAGTTGGGGAAATCGTGTTGCAGTTTGGCAACCTAACTATTCTCAGATTAAGGCACAGCGCATAGGTGTGGAGCGTAGCTCTATGATATCATCGCTTGAGATTGCCACCTCTGGACTACAAGTCGCTACATATCGCGATGCTGACGCCGAACTACCAATACTTCTTCGTAGTGAGGCTGTGGCAGATAGTTCGTTGGTGGGTATGGGGATGATGCCTGTATTCTCCATGCGTGGTAATAGCTATTCGTTGGAGCAAGCTGTTTCGGGGTTTGGGTTTGACTTTGCCCCCTCTGTCATCCGACGCATAGACTCCGAGCGTGTGATGAAGGCTCAGTGCGACCCTGAAAGGGGTGTAAATGCCATATCATTGCTTAGTGACATTACCAACGAGGTCAAAACTAAGATAACTATTCCTGAGGGTTATCGCATGGAGGTGTTTGGCGAGCAGGAGAGTCGAGAGGAGTCCAACGCGGCACTACGAAGCAAGCTC